>NZ_JAGYFZ010000023.1:0-75179 GCF_019946675.1 Pseudomonas sp. BF-B-15 | reverse complement strand
AAACTGTTGAACCGCTGTGCTGCCTTCGACAGCAATCCGGCTCCTACAGGTCGGGGGTCATTTAGCGTTCGTGTACGTAAGTGCCCGGTGCTGCTTCACCTTCCGGATAAGCCTTGTTGCCCAGTTTTGTCGGGGATTTTTTCAATTCGCCCGAACGCTCGGCTTGCCAGGCCTGCCAGTGCAGCCACCAGGAATCGGTGTGCTTGGTGGAGTTTTCCTGCCACTCCTCAGCCTTCAACGGCATCTCGGTGCCCGTCATGTAGCGTGATTTCGGGTTGCCCGGCGGGTTCAGAATGCTCTGGATATGCCCGCTGCTGGACAGCACGAATTCGACCTTGCCGCCGAACAGTTGCGCCGACTTGTAGCAGGACTTCCACGGGGTGATGTGGTCGTTGGTGCCGGCCAGGGAAAAGATGTCGGCCGTGACCTGCTTCAGGTCGATCGGCGTGCCGCACACTTCCAGTGCATCCGGGCGGATCAGCGGATTGTTTTTGAACATCTCGATCAGGTCGCCGTGGAACGCGGCGGGCAACCGGGTGGTGTCGTTGTTCCAGAACAGAATGTCGAACACCGGCGGCTCGTTGCCGAGCAGGTAGTTGTTGACCCAGTAGTTCCAGATCAGATCGTTGGGGCGCATCCAGGCGAACACTTTCGCCATGTCGCGGCCTTCGAGTACACCCGCCTGATAGGAATGGCGTTTGGCGGCTTCAAGCGTCTGCTCGTCGACGAACAGTGCGACGTCGCTGTCCAGGGTGGTGTCGAGCACGCTGACCAGCAGCGTCAGGGCGTTGACTTTTTTCTCGCCGATTGCGGCGTAGTGGCCCAGCAACGCGGTGCAGGTGATGCCGCCGGAGCAGGCGCCGAGCATGTTCACGTCTTTGCTGCCGGTGATCGCGGTGACCACATCAACCGCTTCCTTGAGCGCTTCGATGTAGGTCGACAGACCCCATTCGCGTTGCTCCTTGGTCGGGTTGCGCCAGCTGACGATGAAGGTCTGCACGTGATTGCGCAGGCAGAAACGCGCCAGGCTTTTGTCCGGGCTCAGGTCGAAAACGTAGAACTTGTTGATCTGTGGCGGCACCACCAGCAATGGACGCTCATGCACCTGCTCGGTGGTCGGCCGGTACTGGATCAGCTCCAGCACGTCGTTACGGAAAACCACCGCACCTTCGGTCACGCCCAGGCTCTTGCCGACTTCGAATGCGCCCATGTTGACCTGGCTCGGCATGCCGCCGTTGTGCACCAGATCCTTGGCCAGGTGCGAGAGGCCGTCGAGCAGGCTCTTGCCACCGGTTTCGAAGAAGCGTTTGACCGCTGCCGGGTTGGCCGCCGTGTTGGTCGGGGCCATGGCTTCGGTCATGAGGTTGATCACGAAATGCCCGCGTGCCACATCCTTGGGCCCGAGGTTACTGTCGTCGATCCAGTCGTGGAGTTCCTTGCGCCACGCCAGGTAGGTTTGCAAATAACGTTTGTAGAGCGGGTTCTGGCTCCAGGCCGGATCGGCGAAACGACGGTCATCGCTGGTCGGTAGCAGTTCGGATTTGCCGAACAGCACGTTCTTCAGTTCAAGACCGAAATGAGCGACATGCTTCGCACTGTGAATCGGTTGTTTAATGGCCTGCCTGAGCACCATTCGAGCAGAAGCCAGTAGATCCTTTCCACGCAGCCCAACGACAGGATTAAGCCCCAAGGTGTTTTCCGAGGCTTGATTCTTCAAGTCATCGTTATTCTTGTTACTCATCTACGACGCTCCATTGTCCTGAGACGAGTACCTGAGTCCAGCCGTGTAGTCACACAGCCAATGCCAGGTACTACTGCTCGGGTGACCGATAATTCTGCATCGCTGCTTTTTAGTTCAGAGAGCACTGCAGGTAACTTGCCAGCTCCATTGGTTACCCGAGTTTAATTTTTTTCGCAAGCAGGCTAATGACTGACCTCGCGGCCAAGCATTCAAACAGATGAAATTAGAAAATGCCTTCTAATGCGCAAGAGTCGCGGGTTAGAGCATCAGCTTGACGACAGATTCGTTAGGGTCGCGGGTCTTTCCGGCGGCTTTCAGTTCGGCAAGATAATCGTTCCAGAGATCCTCTTGGCGCACGCCCAGCTGGTACAGATATTCCCAGGTGAACAGGCCGCTGTCGTGGCCGTCGTCGAAGGTCAATTTCAGTGCGTACTGACCGGCCGGTTCTACCTTGGTCAGGCCTACGCCGATCTTGCCAAATTGCAGGATAGGTTTGCCGTGGCCCTGGACCTCGGCGGAAGGAGAGTGCACGCGCAGGAACTCGGCGGGCAGGTGATGTTCCTCGCCGGACGCGTATTTCAGCGACAGGGTTTTCGAGGCTTTGTGCAGTTTGATGTCGGTGGGGAGTTGGGTCATGACCGGAGTTCCGTTATGGATGGAACCCTGTAGGAGCGAAGCTTGCTCGCGAAGGTGTGTCAGTCGACATCAATTCAGCTGACACACCTTCGCGAGCAAGCTTCGCTCCTACAAGTATGGCTTACAGGATATAACGGGACAGGTCTTCGTTCTGCGCCAATTCGCCGAGGTGGTTGTTGACGTAGTCGGCGTCGATCATGATCACCTTGTCGTCGTGAGCGCTGGCCAGGTCGCCGGCGCTGAACGACACCTCTTCGAGCAGGCGCTCAAGCAGCGTGTGCAGGCGACGGGCACCGATGTTCTCGGTTTTCTCGTTGACCTGCCAGGCGATCTCGGCGATGCGCTTGATGCCATCCGGCTGGAACTCGATGGCCAGGCCTTCGGTTTTCAGCAGTGCGCAATATTGCTCGGTGAGCGAGGCGTGCGGTTCGCTGAGGATGCGTTCGAAGTCTTCCGGCGTCAGCGCCTTCAGCTCGACACGAATCGGCAGACGCCCTTGCAGCTCAGGCACCAGATCGCTCGGCTTGCTCAAGTGGAATGCACCGGAAGCGATGAACAGGATGTGGTCGGTCTTGACCATGCCCAGTTTGGTGTTGACGGTGCAGCCTTCGATCAGCGGCAGCAAGTCGCGTTGCACGCCTTCACGGGACACGTCGACGCCACCGGAGTTACCGCGCTTGGCAACCTTGTCGATTTCGTCGATGAACACGATGCCGTGCTGCTCGACCGCTTCCAGCGCCTTGGCCTTCAACTCTTCATCGTTGACCAGGCGGCTGGCTTCTTCGTCGCGGACCAGTTTCAGCGCTTCCTTGACCTTGAGCTTGCGGCTCTTGCGTTTGCCCTTGCCCATATTGGCGAACAGGCTCTGCAACTGGTTGGTCATTTCTTCCATGCCCGGTGGCGCGGAGATATCGACGCCGGACACTTCGGCGACTTCGATTTCGATCTCCTTGTCATCCAGCTGGCCTTCGCGCAGGCGCTTGCGGAACAGCTGGCGGGTGTTTGAGTCGGCCGACGGGGCGTCATCGTTGTTGAAGCCCATGCGCGCCGGTGGCAGCAGGGCGTCGAGGATGCGCTCTTCGGCGGCATCTTCGGCGCGGTGGCGAACCTTGGTCATTTCCTGTTCGCGCAGCAGCTTGATGGCAGCATCGGCCAGGTCACGAATGATCGACTCGACATCGCGGCCAACGTAGCCGACTTCGGTGAACTTGGTCGCTTCGACTTTGATGAACGGTGCGTTGGCCAGTTTGGCCAGGCGACGGGCGATCTCGGTTTTGCCGACGCCGGTCGGGCCGATCATCAGGATGTTCTTCGGCGTTACTTCAACGCGCAGCTCTTCCGGCAGTTGCATCCGGCGCCAGCGGTTACGCAGCGCGATGGCGACGGCGCGTTTGGCATCGTCCTGGCCGATGATATGGCGGTTGAGTTCGTGGACGATTTCACGGGGAGTCATGGACATAATATTTTGACGGACCTTAAACAAGATGAGTCGTGGCGTGGGGCCGAAACAGACTTACTCGTCGCCTTTGGCGCAGTCCTGCTCCTCAATGGTCTGGGTGTGGTTGGTGAATACACAGATGTCGCCGGCAATGCCGAGGGCGGTTTCGACGATTTCCCGGGCTGACAGGTCGGTTTTCTTCAGCAGCGCACTGGCGGCGGCCTGGGCGTAGGCGCCGCCGGAACCCATGGCGATCAGGCCTTGTTCAGGCTCAACAACGTCGCCGTTGCCGGTGATGATCAGGGACGCGTCTTTGTTGGCGACCGCGAGCATGGCTTCGAGGCGGCTGAGGGTGCGGTCGGTGCGCCATTCTTTGGCGAGTTCGACGGCGGCGCGAACCAGATGGCCCTGGTGTTTCTCCAGTTGACCTTCGAAGCGCTCGAAAAGGGTAAAGGCGTCGGCCGTGGCGCCAGCAAAACCGGCGAGGACTTCGCCGTGGTAGAGGCGACGAACTTTCTTCGCGTTGCCTTTCATCACGGTATTGCCGAGAGAAACCTGGCCGTCGCCGCCCATGACGACTTTGCCGTGGCGGCGAACTGAAACGATGGTGGTCAAGGGAGAGTCTCCACGCAGCGGGGCGAAAATGCCTTATGCCAACTCATATGGGGGTGGTGGAGCGTTTTTCAACTGCGGGGCGGGAGAGGGGACGAGCGGTGGCGTACACGAAGATGTGTGGTGGGAGTGCTGACGCCAATCGCGAGCAGGCTCGCTCCCACAGGGTTGGCGCAAATCCTGTGGGAGCGAGCCTGCTCGCGATGAACGATAACGCGGATCAGCGGTTCTGGCGTTGTTGTAACAACAGGTTGCTGAACCCGGCGCCGGACAGTTGTTTCTGCGCGGTGGTCAGCTGTTCGCGGTTGCTGAACGGCCCGACCAACACCCGATACCAGGTCTCGTCCTTCACCGTGCCGGACTCAACCGATACCGCCTGGCCGAGCAGGATGATCTGCGCGCGCACCTTGTCTGCATCAGCCTCCTTGCGGAACGAACCGGCCTGCAGGAAGAACTTGGTCACCGGTGCCGCCTTGGCCACGGGTGGCGGTGGCGGCGGGGTGATGCCAGCCAATGCCGCCTGAGCCCGCGCCGTGTCGATCTTCGCCGCTTCCGCCGGGGTTACCGGCGTGGTCGGTACAGCCGGCGTCGGCGGTGTTTTCTCCGGCACGGCATCCGGCGGCACGATGACTTCCGATTCCGGCAGCAAGGTGTAGAAGTCGTACTTCGGCTTCACCGGTTGCGTCGGGCTCGGCGGGGTCTTGTTGGCCTCGGCGACCTTGGTGGCTTTCTGCTGCTCGATCTTCTCGCGCTTGACGCTGTCGCTGCCCTTGCCCGGTTCCAGCTTCATCAGGAACACAATGAACGCGCCGACCGTCAGGCCGATGGCCATCCACAACCAACCCGGGATCGGTTGCTTTGCAGGAGCTTGGTAACGGCTGGCGCCACGCTTGGGTGCAGGTTTTTTCTTGGCAGCCAACTTACATACGCTCCAGAGTTTCCAGACCCAAGAGTTCCAGGCCTTGCTTGAGAGTGCGGCCGGTCAGCGCGGCAAGACGCAAGCGGCTTTGCATTTGCGTCGGGGTTTCAGCACTGAGGATCGGGCAGTTCTCGTAGAAGCTGGAGAACAGGCCGGCAACGTCGTACAGGTAGGTGCAGAGGATGTGCGGCGTGCCTTTCTCGGACACGTTGTTCAGGATTTCGCCGAATTGCGCGAGTTTGGCTGCCAGCTCATGTTCATGCGCGGCTTCCAGGACGATCTGGCCTTCGACTTCGCTGAAGTCCTTGCCGAGCTTGCGGAACACGCCCGCCACACGGGTGTACGCGTACAGCAGGTACGGCGCGGTGTTGCCTTCGAAGTTCAGCATCAGGTCGAAGTTGAAGCTGTAGTCGCTGGTGCGGTGCTTGGACAGGTCGGCGTATTTCACTGCGCCGATGCCCACGACCTTGGCGATGTTGCGCAGCTCGTCTTCGGCCAGCTCCGGGTTTTTCTCTTTGACCAGGTTGTAGGCGCGCTCCTGGGCTTCGGTCAGCAGGTCGATCAGCTTCACGGTGCCGCCGTCACGGGTCTTGAACGGACGGCCATCGGCGCCGTTCATGGTGCCGAAACCCATGTGTTCCATTTCCATCGGGTGCGTCACGAAGCCGGCCTTGCGGGCGACGGCGAACACTTGCTGGAAGTGCAGGGCCTGGCGCTGGTCGACAAAGTACAGCGCGCGATCAGCCTTCAGCTTGCCACTGCGATAACGTACCGCCGCCAGGTCGGTGGTGGCGTAGAGGTAGCCGCCATCCGCCTTGACGATGATCACTGGCAGCGGGTCGCCGTCAGCGTTCTTGAATTCGTCGAGGAACACGCACTGCGCGCCGTTGCTCTCGACCAGCATGCCAGCGGCCTTGAGGTCGTTGACCACATTGATCAGGTCGTCGTTGTAGGCGCTTTCGCCCATCACGTCGGCCATGGTCAGTTTGACGTTCAGCAGTTCGTAGATTTTCTGGCAGTGCGACAGCGAGATGTCCTTGAACTTGGTCCACAGCGCCAGGCAATCCGGGTCGCCGGCTTGCAGCTTGACCACCAGGCCACGGGCGCGGTCGGCGAACTCTTCGGATTCGTCAAAACGGCCCTTGGCGGCGCGGTAGAAGTTTTCCAGGTCCGACAGCTCGTCGCTGGTGATCGGGTTTTCCTGCAAGTAAGCCATCAACATGCCGAACTGGGTGCCCCAGTCGCCCACGTGGTTCTGACGGATCACTTCGTCGCCGAGGAACTCCAGAACACGAGCCACGCCGTCGCCGATGATGGTCGAGCGCAAGTGGCCGACGTGCATCTCTTTGGCGAGGTTCGGTGCCGATAGGTCGACCACGGTGCGTTGCGCCGGGCCGGCCTTGCGCACGCCGATGTGCTCGTCGGCCAGTGCGGCGTCGAGGCGGGTGGCCAGGGCGTCGGTGTTCTGGAAGAAATTCAGGAAGCCAGGACCGGCGATTTCGGTCTTGGTGATGTTTTCGTCAGCCGGTAGCGCGGCGATGATTTTCTCGGCCAGATCGCGCGGCTTCATGCCGGCCGGCTTGGCCAGCATCATGGCGATGTTGCTGGCGAAGTCGCCGTTTTTCTTGTCTCGGGAGTTTTCCACCTGGATCGCCGGCGTCAGGCCTTCAGGCAACACACCTTCGTTGACGAGTTGGGTGATGGCTTGTTGGATCAACTGGCGAATGGTGTCTTTCATGGTCTTCTCTTTCGACCGCAAGCGCGGCGGCGCTTCGATGCGCTGGTGGAAAAACTGGGCATTATCCGTTGCGAAGGCGGGCTTGCCAACTATAGCGGGCAGGTTGTGGATATGTGGTGACTATTAGGGCCTCTTCGCGGGCAAGCCTCGCTCCTACAGGGTCGAGTCGTTTGCCAATATTGTGAACGACACAAACCCGTAGGAGCGAGGCTTGCCCGCGAAGGCGATCTATCTATCAATACAAATCCACAGGATCGACATCCAAAGACCAGCGCACCGCCCGCCCACTCGGCATCTGCTCCAGCACCAGCAACCAACTGGCCAGCAACCGGTGCAGCGGCGCCCGGGCCGTTGCCTGCAACAATAACTGCGCGCGATAACGCCCGGCCCGACGTTCCATCGGTGCAGGCACCGGCCCGAGCAATTCGATCCCGGTCAGATTCTGTTCGGCCAGCAAACGCTCGGCCTCGCTGCACGCCTCGTCGAGAAACCCTTCAGCCTGCCCCGGTTTGTGCGCTTCGGCCCGCAGCAGCGCCAAATGCGCAAACGGCGGCAAACCGGCGGAGCGTCGTTCGCTCAGCGCCTGTTCGGCGAACGCGAAGTAGCCTTGTTCAGTCAGTTGCACCAGCAGCGGATGGTCCGCCAGATGGGTCTGGATGATCACTTTGCCCGGCTCTTCAGCCCGGCCTGCGCGACCGGCGACCTGCACGATCAGTTGCGCCATGCGTTCGCTGGCGCGGAAGTCACCGGAGAACAATCCGCCGTCGGCATCGAGAATCGACACCAGCGTCACCCGTGGGAAGTGATGCCCTTTGGCAAGCATTTGCGTGCCCACCAAAATGCACGGGTGACCCTTCTGAATGGTCGCGAACAACTGATTCATCGCGTCCTTGCGCGACGTGCTGTCGCGGTCGACCCGCAGCACCGGAACATCCGGGAACAGAATGGCCAGGCGTTCCTCGGCACGCTCGGTGCCGGCGCCCACCGGCCGCAAATCCACTTTGCCGCACTTCGGGCAGTGCCGGGGCACGCGTTCGACGTAGCCGCAATGGTGGCAGCGCAGTTCGCCGGAGCGTTGGTGCACGGTCATTCGCGCATCGCAGCGCTGACATTCGGACATCCAGCCGCAGTCGTGGCACAGCAGCGTCGGGGCGAAACCTCGACGGTTGAGGAACACCAATACTTGCTGGCCGGCCGCGAGTGTCTGGCCGATGGCTTGGTGCATCGGCCCGGAAATGCCGCTGTCGAGCGGGCGACTTTTCACATCCAGGCGCAGGAAGCGCGGTTGCTTGGCGCCGCCAGCACGCTCATTGAGGCGTAGGAGGCCGTAACGTCCGGTGTAGGCGTTGTGCAGGCTTTCCAGCGAAGGTGTGGCGGAACCGAGCACGATCGGGATGTTTTCCTGCCGTGCGCGCACCAATGCCAGGTCGCGGGCGTGATAGCGCAGGCCTTCCTGCTGTTTATAAGAGCCGTCGTGCTCTTCGTCGATGATGATCAGGCCGGGGTTTTTCATCGGCGTGAACAGCGCCGAACGGGTGCCGATAATAATGTCGGCGTCGCCGTCGCGCGCGGCGAGCCAGGCTTCGAGGCGCTCGCGATCGTTGACCGCTGAGTGGATCAGTGCGATGCGTGCATTGAACCGTTGTTCGAAGCGCGCCAGGGTCTGCGGGCCGAGGTTGATCTCCGGGATCAACACCAGTGCTTGCTTGCCGGCTTCAAGGGTTTCGCGGATCAACTGCAAATAGACTTCGGTCTTGCCGCTGCCGGTGACGCCGGCCAGCAGGAACGCGTGATAACTGTCGAACCCGGCGCGAATCGCTTCATAGGCGGCGCGTTGTTCAGGGTTGAGCGGCAATTCCGGTTGCGCCAGCCAGTGCTCGTGGCGGGCGCCGGGGGCGTGCTTGCGGATCTCCACTTGCACCAGATCCTTGGCCAGCAGCAGATCCAGGCTGTCCTTGCTCAGCATCAGCTTGCTCAGCAACTGATGGGCGACGCCATGAGGATGCTGCGCCAGGGTTGCCAGCGCCTCGCGCTGACGCGGGGCCCGGGCGATGCGCGGGTCATCGAGGCTGGCGCTAGGCGCGGCGGACCAGAAACGTTCCTGGCGCGCTTCGGCCAGCTCGCCCTGACGCAACAACACCGGCAGCGCCCAGCTCAAGGTGTCGCCGAGGCTGTGCTGATAATACTGAGAGGTCCACAGGCACAGCTTGAACAGCGCTGGCGGCAAGGGCGGCGTGGCGTCGAGCAGGGCCAGGGCCGGTTTGAGCTTTTCTGCCGGCACTTCGCTGGTGTCGGTGACCTCCACCAGAATCCCGATCATCTCCCGCCGGCCGAAAGGTACGCGCAGGCGCATGCCCGGTTGCAACTGGGCGCGCAGGACTCCGGCCGGGGCACGGTAATCGAACAGGCGGCGCAGGGGCGAAGGCAGGGCGAGGCGCAAAATGGCGTCGGGCACGCGGGGGGTCTCGATCAACAAACAATAGGGGGGGCGTGACATATAACCTGTGGGAGTGAGCCTGCTCGCGATAGCAATCTTGCAGTCAACATTGTGGCGACTGGCAGACCGCTATCGCGAGCAGGCTCACTCCTACAGGGGATCGCGTATTGGGTCGGGAGCCTAGCAGACGGTCGGTCTCAGCGACAGCTTGCGTGATTGAGATTGTCTGGTAGAATCCGCGGCCTAATTACGTGCGGTATTCAACAATAGTGTTGGGTGGCGGCACGCAGCCTGAGGAAGACACCATGAAAGCTGATATCCATCCAGAATACCCAGCCATCGCTGTTACCTGCAGCTGTGGCAACAAGTTCGAAACCCGTTCGACCTTCGGCAAAGCCCTGGCGATCGACGTTTGCAACGAATGCCACCCGTTCTACACCGGTAAGCAAAAGACTCTGGACACTGGCGGCCGCGTTCAGCGCTTCGCAGACCGTTTCGGTGCTTTCGGCGCGAAAAAGGCCTAAGGCCAATCATTTTGGAAGGTCGTTCCGGCTTCTCCAGACTGATAAAAAAGGCGTCCCTTGCGGGCGCCTTTTTTGTGTCCGCGATTTGGCTTTCGGGCGCCCAGGCCTTCTGCCCGGTGCCGAGCGGGCTGACGTCGGTCGCGGTGCAACGGGTGGTGGATGGCGACACGCTGCGCCTGAGCGATGGCCGCAGCGTGCGCATGATCGGCTTGAATACGCCCGAGCTGGGCAAACAGGGCCGCTCCGACGAGCCGTTCGCCGTGGCGGCACGCAAGCGCCTGGAAGCATTGGTGGCTGCCAGCGGCGGGCAGGTCGGTGTGCTGCCGGGTAAAGAGAGCAAGGATCACTACGGTCGTACCCTTGCGCATCTTTATGGTGCCAAGGGTGCCAACCTCGAAGCGCAGATGCTCGCAGAAGGGCTCGGTTTCCTGGTGGCGGTCGCGCCGAATGTCGATCTGGTCGCCTGTCAGCAAGCAGCGGAACGCAGTGCGCGGCAAGCCGGGCTCGGTGTGTGGCGCCAGTCGCCTGTACTGAAAGCGGAGCAGATCAACACGTCCGGCTTCGCGGTGGTCAGTGGGCGTGTGAGCAAGGTTCAACGCAATCGCGGCGGTGTTTGGATCGAGTTGCAGGATTCTCTTGTACTGCGTGTTGCGCCCAATTTGCTGGGGCAATTTGATGGTGCGGCGCTGGAGCGCCTGAAAGGCAAGCAGGTCGAGGCCCGTGGCTGGGTCGTGGACCGTTCGCGCCGTGGCGGATTGCAAGCGGGGCAAGCGCGCTGGCTTCTTCCATTGACCGATCCGGCGATGTTGCAAGCGGCACCTTGATAAAAAAATTGTAGACATTTTTATTGTCGATTGTGAACAGTCTATCCCTTGTGTTCCGTGGCTCTTGGCCCAAAGTCGTAGGGCGGGGCGCTTGACAGGGGTGACTGGTCAGTCTTGTGGGGACTTTGCGAGGCGCGTATCCTCGCTGACCAGTCTGTCCAACAGTAAAAGCGGAATGCCCCCATGTCTGATCTGAAAACTGCCGCTCTCGAATATCACGCCCATCCTCGTCCAGGTAAGCTGAGTGTCGAGCTCACCAAGGCCACCGCTACCGCCCGCGACCTGTCGCTGGCCTACAGCCCCGGCGTAGCCGAACCAGTACGCGAAATCGCCCGCGATCCTGAACTGGCCTACAAATACACCGGTAAAGGCAACCTGGTTGCAGTCATTTCCGATGGCACCGCGATTCTGGGCCTGGGTAACCTCGGCCCATTGGCTTCCAAGCCAGTGATGGAAGGTAAGGGCGTGCTGTTCAAGCGCTTCGCCGGCATCGACGTTTTCGACATCGAAGTCGACTCCGAAAGCCCGCAAGCCTTCATCGACACCGTCAAGCGCATCTCCATCACCTTCGGTGGCATCAACCTGGAAGACATCAAGGCACCTGAGTGCTTTGAGATCGAACGCGCTCTGATCGAGCAGTGCGACATTCCGGTATTCCACGATGACCAGCACGGCACCGCAATCGTGACTGCCGCCGGCATGATCAACGCCCTGGAAATCGCTGGCAAAACCCTCGCCGACGCCAAGATCGTCTGCCTGGGTGCCGGTGCGGCCGCCATCTCCTGCATGAAATTGCTGGTGAGCATGGGCGCCAACATCGAAAACATCTACATGGTTGACCGTACCGGCGTGATCCACTCCGGCCGTGACGACCTGAACCAGTACAAGGCTGTCTTCGCTCACGCGACCGACAAGCGCACCCTGGCTGACGCCCTGCAAGGCGCAGACGTGTTCGTCGGCCTGTCCGGTCCGAACCTGCTGAGCGCTGAAGGCCTGCTGTCCATGGCGGCCAACCCGATCGTGTTCGCGTGCTCGAACCCGGATCCGGAAATCTCCCCGGAACTGGCACACGCCACCCGTAACGACGTGATCATGGCGACCGGCCGTTCGGACTACCCGAACCAGGTCAACAACGTACTGGGCTTCCCGTTCATCTTCCGTGGTGCTCTGGACGTTCGCGCCAAGCGCATCAACGAAGAAATGAAAGTGGCAGCAGCCAACGCCCTGCGTGAACTGGCCAAACTGCCGGTTCCTCAGGAAGTGTGCGACGCCTACGGCGGCATCAAGCTGGAATTCGGTCGTGAGTACATCATTCCGAAGCCAATGGACAAGCGTCTGATCACCCTGATCTCCGATGCCGTGGCCAAGGCTGCAATCGAGACCGGCGTGGCAACCCTGCCGTATCCGAAGAACTACCCGCTGAAAAGCGTGGATGATGTGTTCAACGGCTAAGCCGTTGTAACGCTTCAACCGAAGCCCCGGTTCTTGTGAACCGGGGTTTTTTATTGCCTGTGGTTTGTGTGTTGTCTGTGCGGGCCTCTTCGCGGGCAAGTCGGATCGCCGCACCGCTCGCTCCTACGGGTTTTGTGCCGGTCGCGAATACTGCGTACAACACAAAACCTGTAGGAGCGAGGCTCGCCCGCGAAGAGGCCGGGTAACACAACCCATAAATCGCAGACAACAAAAAGCCCCGCACTTCTCTCGAAGGCGGGGCTTTTCGGGTGGTGCTGCGATCAGAACAGATCGATCGGCGCCGCTTCATCCGCTGGCAGCGGGCTGCCCGGCGCATTGCCGTTACCCAGCTCATTCACCGACGGAGGCGTATCTTCGGCCTTGAACAGCTCGAAGTACGCTCCAGGCGTGCCTGGGGTGGCTGCCCGGCCGCTGACCGGGTCAACCCGCAGGCTGAGGATGCCTTCAGGTTCCGGTTGCGTATGCGGCGGCTTGTCTTTGAGCGCGGCGCCCATGTAGTTCATCCAGATCGGCAGGGCGACGGTGCCGCCGAACTCGCGTTTGCCCAGGCTTTCCGGCTGGTCGAAACCGGTCCAGACGGTGGTCACGTAATCGGCGTTATAGCCCGAGAACCAGGCATCCTTCGATTCGTTGGTCGTACCGGTTTTGCCTGCAATGTCGGGGCGCCCCAAGGCCAGTGCGCGACGGCCGGTGCCGAGTTTGATCACGTCCTCGAGCATGCTGTTGAGGATGTAAGTGGTGCGACCATCGACAATGCGTTCGGCCACGGCCGGCGCCTGAGGTGTTGGCAGACCTGGAGCTTCGCCCGGCGTCGCGTTGACCGTAAAGGCCTCGGCGGTCGGCGCGGCGATGCCGTCGGTGGCCACATCGCCTTTCGGCACGCTTGGCGGATTGGCGACGAACAGCGTGTCGCCATTGCGGCTTTCGATCTTGTCGATGATGTACGGGGTGATCTTGAAGCCGCCGTTGGCGAACGTGCTCCAGCCGGTGGCGATTTCCATTGGCGTCAGGGTCGCGGTGCCCAGGGCCAGCGACAGGTTGCGCGGCAGGTCCTGCTTGTTGAAGCCGAACTTGCTGATGTAGTCGATGGTGCGATCGACGCCCAGCGCCTGTACCAGTCGGATCGACACCAGGTTGCGCGACTTGTACAGCCCTTCACGCAGGCGGATCGGGCCGAGGAAGGTGTTGGTGTCGTTCTTCGGACGCCAGACCTTGTCCAGGTATTCGTCGACGAACACGATCGGTGCGTCGTTCACCAGGCTGGCGGCGGTGTAGCCGTTATCCAGCGCGGCGCTGTACACGAACGGTTTGAAGCTTGAGCCCGGCTGACGCTTGGCCTGCAGGGCACGGTTGTAGTTGCTCTGTTCGAAGGCGAAGCCGCCGACCAGCGAGCGAATTGCGCCGTTCTGCGGATCAAGGGAGACCAGTGCGCCCTGAGCTTGCGGGATCTGGCTGAATTTCAGCGAATTGTCCGGCTGACGCTGTACGCGAATCAGATCACCGACCTGAGCCACATCCGAGGGCTGCTTCGGATTGGCGCCCATGCTGTTGGTGTTCAGGAACGGCCGCGCCCATTTCATGCTGTCCCAGCCGATGTGTTCGTCTCCGGTACGAGTCAGCACTTGCAGGCCGTTCTTTTCGACCTGCGTGACGATGGCCGGCTCAAGGCCGCTGATGGTGCGCTGCTTGGTCAGCTCCGAGATCCAGGCCTCGCGGGTCTTGCCCGGCAGGCGCGACTCGGGACCGCGATAGCCGTGACGCTGATCGTAGGTCATCAGGCCTTCGTGGACGGCCGTGTTGGCCATTTCCTGCAGGTTGCTCGGCACGGTGGTCGTGACGCGGAAACCTTCGGTGTAGGCATCGCTGCCGTAGCGGCCGACCATTTCGGCGCGGGCCATTTCAGCAATGTACGGCGCGTTCACTTCCGGGGTCGGCACGTGATAGCTGGCGTTCAGCGGCTCGTTGATCGCGGCGGTGTAATCGCTCTCGGTAATCTTGCCGAGCTTGTACATGCGGCCAAGGATCCAGTCGCGACGTTCCTTGCTGCGAGCCGGATTGGCCAGCGGGTTGAAGCGCGACGGAGCTTTCGGCAGGCCGGCGATCATCGCCATCTGCGCCAGGCTGACGTCACGAATCGACTTGCCGTAGTAAACCTGCGCCGCGGCCTCGATGCCGTAGGCGCGGTTGCCCAGGTAGATCTTGTTGACGTACAGCTCGAGGATCTCGTCCTTGGTCAGCTGCCGTTCGATCTGCAGGGCCAGGAGGATTTCAGTGGTCTTGCGCGAGAAGCTGCGTTCGCTGGTCAGGAAGAAGTTCTTCGCCACCTGCATGGTGATGGTGCTGCCGCCGGACTGGATGTGTCCGCTTTTGACCAATTGGGTGGCGGCACGCATCAGGCTGCTGGGATCGACGCCGTAGTGGTTGGCGAAATTGTCGTCTTCAGCACTTAGTAACGCATTAATGAAATTGGGGGGAATGTCGGCGAAACGGATCGGTGTACGGCGCATTTCGCCAAACTCTGCGATCAACTTGTTGTCGCTGCTGTAGACGCGCAATGGAATCTGCAACTGGATGCTTCGCAGTGCCTCCACAGAAGGCAATCCCGGACTAAGGTAAAGAAACGCGCCACTCAGACCAAGGAGCAGTCCGCAGAAAACGGCGACGATGGACCAACCGAAGAATTTCAGCAGACGAATCAAGGCTTTGGGATATCCAGGGCAAAGAATGAATTAGGCAGCAGGGTTCAGATAAACAGGGAACGACCCGCGCTTGCAGTAAAAACCGGAAAAAAACGCTGGGCATTATAAGCATTTTTACGTCGAGAGCGTCATTTGCGCTGCTGTCAAGACGGGTGGTTTGAACGCAACGGACATTACAGAGTCCGTAAGACACGGATAGTCATAGGGAATTGGTAGTGCTAGGACTCTTCAATAAAAAAGCCAATACGCTTTTGGGGATCGACATCAGCTCCACGTCGGTGAAACTTCTGGAGTTAAGCCGCCAGGGCGACCGCTATCGGGTCGAGGCTTATGCGGTTGAACCGCTACCCGCCAACGCAGTGGTCGAGAAAAATATCGCCGAACTCGAAGGCGTGGGTCAGGCCCTTTCACGCGTGCTGCTCAAGGCCAGAACCAGCCTCAAGAATGTGGCCGTAGCCGTGGCCGGTTCTGCCGTCATCACCAAAACCATCGAAATGGATGCAGGTCTTTCCGACGACGAGCTGGAAAACCAGCTGAAGATCGAGGCCGATCAATACATCCCTTATCCACTGGACGAAGTCGCCATCGACTTTGAAGTACAGGGCGTATCGGCACGCAACCCGGAACGGGTCAGTGTGCTGCTGGCAGCCTGTCGCAAGGAAAACGTCGAAGTCCGTGAAGCGGCGCTCGCACTGGCCGGCCTGACGGCGCGCGTGGTCGATGTCGAGGCTTACGCGCTGGAGCGCTCATTCGGCCTGCTGACCGGGCATCTGGTGGCGTCTCGCGAGGATCTGACGGTCGCCGTGGTCGACATCGGCGCGACCATGACCACCCTGAGCGTGCTGCGCAACGGGAAAATCATCTACACCCGCGAACAGTTGTTCGGCGGTCGTCAACTGACGGAAGAAATCCAGCGGCGTTATGGCCTGACCGTTGAGCAAGCGGGGCTGGCGAAGAAGCAGGGCGGTTTGCCGGACGATTACGTCAGCGAAGTGTTGCAGCCCTTCCGTGATGCACTGGTGCAGCAAGTGTCGCGTTCGTTGCAGTTTTTCTTCGCTTCCGGCCAGTACACCTCGGTCGACCATATCCTGTTGGCTGGCGGCACCGCTTCGGTTCCGGGGCTGGACCGATTGATCGAGGAGCGTCTGGGCACTTCGACGCAAGTGGCCAATCCCTTCTCCGACATGACCCTGGGCAGCAAAGTCAACGCCGGTGCCCTGGCCAGTGACGCGCCGGCGCTGATGATCGCCTGCGGGTTAGCCCTCAGGAGCTTCGACTGATGGCGCGGATCAACCTTTTACCTTGGCGCGAAGAGCTGCGGGACGCGCGTCGCAAACGCTTTTTGCTGGCGCTGGTCGGCGTGCTGGTGGGCGCTGTGGCAGTGGTGCTGGTCGCGGATCGGGCCATCAACGGCGCCATCGACCGACAGGTCGCCCGAAACGATTACATCGGTAAACAGATTGCGGTGGTCGACGAACGGATCAAACAGATCAGCGACCTCAAGGCCCGGCGTCAGCAACTGGTCGAACGCATGCGCATCATTCAGGACCTGCAAGGCAATCGTCCGATCAGCGGGCGGATCTTCGATCAGTTGGCGCGAACCCTGCCGGACGGGGTCTATTTCACCGAGGTGAAAATGGAAGGTAAAACCCTGTCCATCACCGGCGCGGCAGAATCCAATAACCGAGTTTCCGACTTGATGCGCAATCTGGATGCATCGGACTGGTTCGATGCGCCCACCTTGACAGAGGTCAAGGCGACCACCGCAGGCCAACTGGATCAGGCCAACGTCTTTCAGTTGACCGTGCGCCAGACCCAGCCTGCTGCCGTGGAGGCCGTTCAATGAAGCCGGCCGAATGGATCGAAGGGCTGCGCAAGATCGACATCAACGATCTGGACACCAACAACATGGGGTCCTGGCCGCCCGCCATCAAGGCGCTGGCGGGTCTTCTATTGATGATTCTGGTGTTGGCGTTGGGCTACAGCTTTTCCATCAGTGACCTTGAGAGCCAGCTTGAACTCAAGCGCGAGGAAGAGTCGACCCTCAAGGAGCAATTCGCCACCAAGGCCCACATGGCGGCGAATCTTGAGCTGTACACCCAGCAGATGAAGGAAATGGAGAACTCCTTCGGCGTACTCCTGCGGCAACTGCCTAGCGACACTGAAGTGCCCGGTCTGCTGGAGGACATCACCCGTACCGGCCTCGGAAGCGGGCTGGAGTTTGAAGAGATCAAACTGCTGCCTGAGGTGACCCAGCCGTTCTACATCGAACTGCCGATCCAGATCACTGTCACCGGTGCCTATCATGACCTCGCCACGTTCGTCAGTGGCGTGGCGGGGCTGCCACGGATCGTCACCCTGCATGATTTCGACCTTGCCCCGGCCAACCCCGAAGGCGGCGCTAAATTGCGCATGAGCATCCTCGCCAAGACTTACCGCTACAACGACAAGGGGCTGCAAAAATGAGCCCGGTTCGTATTTTTCCGATGATCGGGATGTTGGCCGCCCTGGCCGGTTGTGATGGCAGCAATGACTTCAGTGATCTCGACGCTTACATGAACGAAATGCGTCTGCGTGCGCCGGGCAGGATTGAACCAACGCCGACATTCCGGTCTTACCCGACGTTCACCTACAGCGCGGCTAACTTGCGAAGCCCGTTTTCCCGGCAGCTCAGAATTGATCTGGCCGGCCAAAAACATGGCGCACGCAATGTCAAACCAGACCCCAGCCGGGTCAAGCAGTACCTCGAAGGTTTCAACATCGAGCAGTTTGAAATGGTCGGCACGATCTCCAATGCGGCGGGCTCCTTTGCGCTGTTGCGCGGGGCGGGCGGTGTGCATCGGCTGAAAGTCGGCGATTACCTGGGGCGCAATGATGGCCGGATCGTCGCCATCAGCGGCTCGCAAGTCGATGTGGTCGAAATCGTTCCTGACGGCGAAGGCGCCTGGCTGGAGCGGCCACGGACTATCCCTTTGAAAGAGCACTCATAGTGGAACTCGAATAATGAACAGGATTTTCGCAACCTTCGGTATTTCGCTATGGATAGCGTTGCTGTCGCCGATGGTACAAGCGGCCAACCTCAAAGCGCTGGATGTTGCCGCGCTGCCGGGAGACCGCGTCGAGTTGAAGTTGTCATTCGATGGCGCGCCGCCGGAGCCCCATGGTTACACGACGGAGCAGCCTGCGCGGATTGCGCTGGATCTGCCTGGCGTGGTCAGCCGGTTGGCGAGCAAGACCCGTGATCTTGGCGGCGGCAACGCCCGCAGCGCCACGGTGGTGGAAGCCAAGGACCGCACGCGGCTGATCATCAACCTGACTCAATTGACCCCGTACACCGCACGGGTCGAAGGTAACAACCTGTTTGTTGTGGTCGGGCGGGGAGGCAGTAACGCTGCCGCGCCTGCCGCCAGGCCTTCGCGGGTCGCCACGGCAACTGCGGCGCCGGCCAAGGCTTATGCGCCGGCGAGCAAGGCCATTCGCGGCGTGGATTTCCAGCGTGGAACCCAAGGCGAAGGCAACGTGGTCATCGACCTGTCGGACCCTTCCATCGCCCCGGACATTCAGGAGCGCGATGGCAGGATCGTCCTTAATTTTGCCAGAACCCAATTACCAGAACCTCTGCGAGTGCGCCTGGACGTCAAGGATTTCGCCACGCCGGTGCAGTTCGTCAGCGCCAGTGCCACCGGTGATCGGGCGACCATCAGCATCGAGCCCAGCGGCGCCTTCGATTACTCGACCTACCAGACCGACAACAAGCTCACCGTCAGCATTCGCCCGATGACCGTCGATGACCTGCAAAAGCGCAACGCCGAACGTTTTGCCTACACCGGTGAAAAGCTCTCGCTGAACTTCCAGGACATTGACGTGCGCTCGGTGCTGCAACTGATCGCCGACTTCACCAACCTCAATCTGGTGGCCAGCGACACGGTGCAGGGCGGCATCACCTTGCGTCTGCAAAACGTGCCATGGGATCAGGCGCTGGACCTGGTGCTGAAAACCAAGGGGCTGGACAAGCGCAAGATCGGCAACGTGTTGCTGGTGGCGCCGGCCGACGAGATTGCCGCGCGCGAACGTCAGGAGCTGGAGTCGCAGAAGCAGATTGCCGATCTGGCGCCATTGCGTCGTGAGCTGCTGCAGGTCAATTACGCCAAGGCGGCGGATATCGCCAAGCTGTTCACGTCGGTGACCAGTGCCGAGGCAAAAGTGGATGAGCGGGGTTCGATCACTGTCGATGACCGGACCAACAACATCATTGCCTATCAGACCCAGGATCGCCTCGACGAGCTTCGCCGGATCGTCGCGCAACTGGACATCCCGGTGCGTCAGGTGATGATCGAGGCGCGAATCGTCGAAGCCAACGTCGACTATGACAAAAGCCTCGGCGTGCGCTGGGGTGGTTCGTTGCAGAACAAGGGCAACTGGAACACGTCCGGGGTCAGCAACGGCGCCGATGCTTCGTCGACCATCGGCACGCCTGGCAGCACCAGTACCAACTCGCCGTTCGTCGATATGGGCGCCGCCGCCAATACCTCGGGGCTCGGCATCGCCTTCATCACCGACAATGTGCTGCTGGATCTTGAGCTGACCGCGATGGAGAAAACCGGTAACGGCGAAATCGTCTCACAGCCCAAAGTGGTCACGTCCGACAAGGAAACCGCAAAAATCCTCAAAGGCACCGAGATCCCGTACCAGGAGGCCAGCTCCAGCGGCGCCACATCGGTGTCCTTCAAAGAGGCCTCGTTGTCGCTGGAAGTGACGCCGCAGATCACCCCGGACAACCGGATCATCATGGAGGTCAAGGTCACCAAGGACGAACCGGACTACCTGAACAAGGTCCAGGATGTACCGCCGATCAAGAAAAACGAGGTCAACGCCAAGGTCCTGGTCAATGACGGCGAGACCATCGTAATCGGTGGCGTTTTCTCAAATACTCAGAGCAAGGTTGTAGATAAGGTGCCATTTCTCGGCGATGTGCCGTATCTTGGCCGCCTTTTCCGGCGTGACGTGGTTTCGGAGAAAAAATCCGAGCTGCTGGTATTTCTCACTCCGCGTATCATGAACAACCAGGCGATTGCTGTGAGTCATTGATTCTGTGCGAAATTTGATTCTTGTTGGACCGATGGGGGCTGGAAAAAGCACCATCGGCCGGTTGCTGGCCAAAGAGCTGCGCCTGCCATTCAAAGATTCCGATAAGGAAATTGAATTGCGCACGGGCGCCAATATCCCATGGATCTTCGATAAGGAAGGCGAACCGGGCTTTCGTGACCGCGAGCAGGCGATGATTGCCGAGCTGTGCGATTGCGACGGCGTGGTGCTGGCGACCGGTGGCGGTGCAGTCATGCGCGAAGCCAATCGTCGGGCGCTGCGTGCCGGTGGTCGGGTGGTTTATCTGCACGCTTCCGTGGAGCAGCAGGTCGGCCGCACTGCCCGCGACCGCAATCGGCCTCTGTTGCGTACTGCCGACCCGGCCAAGACCCTTCGGGATTTGCTGGAGTTGCGCGATCCGCTTTATCGGGAAATCGCCGACCTGGTGGTTGAAACGGATGAGCGGCCGCCGCGTATGGTGGTGCTCGATATTCTCGAGCGCTTGCAGCAGCTGCCTCCCCGTTAAAGCGCAGCGCGAAATGCGCTATCCTCGGCGTCCTGCCACGACCGCTCAAGGTTGTGGCGGATGGCTACCGAACGGCGTCACACCATCAGATGCCCTGGATACTCGATAACTCAAGGCGGGATGCCTGATTTCATCTTCACTGTGGGGACACATGCAGACACTCAAGGTCGATCTAGGCGAGCGTAGCTACCCGATTCATATTGGCGAAGGTTTGTTGGATCAGCCTGAGCTGCTGGCCCCGCATATTCGCGGACGGCAAGTGGCGATCATCTCCAACGAAACCGTTGCGCCGCTCTATCTTGAACGTCTGACCCGCAGCCTTGCGCAGTATTCGGTGATTTCCGTGGTGCTGCCCGACGGCGAAGCCTTCAAGACCTGGGAAACCCTGCAACTGATTTTCGACGGCTTGCTGACCGCACGACACGACCGTCGCACGACCGTGATCGCCCTCGGTGGCGGCGTGATTGGCGACATGGCCGGTTTTGCCGCCGCCTGTTACCAGCGTGGCGTCGATTTCATCCAGGTTCCAACCACTCTGTTGTCGCAAGTCGATTCCTCGGTGGGCGGCAAGACCGGGATCAATCATCCGCTGGGCAAAAACATGGTCGGCGCGTTCTATCAGCCGAACGTGGTGCTGATCGATACCGCCTCCCTCAATACCCTGCCGGCCCGCGAGTTGTCCGCCGGGCTTGCTGAAGTCATCAAATACGGCTTGATCTGCGACGAGCCCTTCCTGACCTGGCTCGAAGAAAACGTCGATCGCCTGCGCGCCCTGGACCAGGTCGCCCTGACCTATGCCATCGAGCGCTCCTGCGCGGCGAAGGCGGCGGTGGTCGGCGCCGATGAAAAGGAAACCGGTGTTCGCGCCACGTTGAACCTGGGCCACACGTTCGGCCACGCCATCGAAACCCACATGGGCTATGGTGTCTGGCTGCATGGTGAAGCGGTCGCTGCCGGTACGGTAATGGCGTTGGAAATGTCCACGCGTCTGGGCTGGATCAGTGAGCAAGAGCGTGATCGCGGCATTCGCCTGTTCCAGCGTGCCGGCCTGCCGGTCATCCCGCCTGAAGAGATGACTGAAGCCGATTTTCTCGAACACATGGCAATTGACAAGAAAGTGATCGACGGTCGTTTGCGCCTGGTGCTGCTGCGCCACATGGGCGAAGCAGTGGTGACCGACGATTATCCGAAAGAGGTTCTACAGGCCACGCTGGGAGCGGATTACCGCGCCCTGGCTCAGCTTAAAGGTTAATAAGATCCCGATGACTAGTTTGCACGCCGACGAGGCTTTCCTCGGCCATTACCAGTTGAGTCATGACCCTTTTGCTCCACGGGTGCCTGGCTTCAAATTCTTCCCGGCCCAGCGCAAACCTGTGCTGGGTCAGCTGCACCATCTGGCTCGTTACAGCCAGTTGCTGCTGGTGGTCACCGGCCCGCAAGGCAGTGGCAAGACCCTGTTGCGTCAGGCTCTGGTGGCCAGCACCAATAAACAGTCCGTTCAAAGCGTGGTGGTTTCCGCCCGTGGCGCCGGTGATGCGGCGGGCGTGCTGCGTCAGGTGGCTCAGGCGCTGAACGTTGCCGAGGCCGAGACCGGCGCGATTCTGGCTCAGGTCGTGCAGCTCGCGCTGACCGGTCAGGAAGTCTATTTGCTGGTGGATGACGCCGAGCAGCTCGACGAGTCCGCGCTCGAAGCCTTGATGGAGCTGGCCGCCGGTGCGCCGGAAGGCCGCCCGCACGTGTTCCTGTTCGGCGAATCCTCGCTGATCGCTCAACTTGAGGCGCTGAGCCTTGAAGAAGAGCGCTTCCACGTCATCGAACTGCAGCCTTACACCGAAGAAGAAACCCGCGAATATCTGGACCAGCGGCTTGAAGGTGCTGGACGGGGTATCGAACTTTTCACCGCAGAACAGATCTCTGATATTCACGAAAGCTCCGACGGCTGGCCTGGCAACATCAACCAGGTTGCCCGCGATGCAATGATCGAAGCCATGATTGCCAGCCGCTCAGCGGTCAAGCGTCCAAGTATGGGGTTCAACATGCCGAAGAAACACGTATTGGCGATTTCCGCCGTCGTCGTGGTCGCGGTAGCCGCCGCCTGGTTGATGCCGGGTCGCAGCAAAGCACCGACCACCGGCGCACCTGCCAACGAACAGGCGCAACTGCCGCTCGGGCAGGGCACGCCACAACCTAACAGCGGCGGCGCACCTGCCGTGGAATTCGCCGGTAATTCGCAACCGATGCCATTGCCGTTGGTCGGCAACTCGCAGCCGGTCATGCGTGGCCCGCTGGCTGAAGCCGCCGGTGGCATTACCGAGGGCGACGATGGCGTGCCGGTAGAGGGTTCCAGCGCTACACCGCCGACCGTGACCACCATCGCGCCTCCTGCGGGCATCCAGGCCGGTCCTGCGCCGACGCCAGCCGCCAAGCCGACGCCAGCGCCTGCACCAGCGCCGACTCAGGTCGCGACGGCCAAGCCGGTTCCGACGGCGCCAGCAGTGAAGCCGGCACCAGCGCCTGCGCCAGCCAAGCCTGCGGCCGTCGCAACCGCCAAGCCTGCCGAGAAACCTGCGGCTGCGGCCAAGGCTGCCGGCGGCACCTGGTACGCCGGTCAGGCTCCGGGTAACTACGTGGTGCAGATCCTCGGCACCAGCTCCGAGGCGACCGCGCAAAACTTCGTGAAAGAGCAGGGCGGCGAGTACCGTTATTTCAAGAAAGTCCTCAACGGCAAGCCGCTTTACGTCATCACTTACGGTAACTTCGCCAACCGCGATGCAGCCGTTACCGCCATCAAGGCCTTGCCAGCGAAGGTTCAGGCTGGTAAACCTTGGCCTCGCACTGTCGCCAGCGTCCAACAGGAACTGGCAACAACTCGCTGAAGATTCGGCGGCCTTACCCAGGCCGCCTCTCCCGGCACCTCAAAATTTCTACAAGCGCATGCCGCCTCTACAGGCCGCGTGCCTTGTGGTGTCTGCGTCACAGTAGTCTTTGAGTCGTTGCAGTCAAAATTAAAAAAGTTTTGACTAGCACAGCAGATCGCTTTAAACCTTTCACAAATGCGACATAGATTTGCGACATTTCGTCGTCAAATTTGTGAGCCTCTGTGTCGGTGTGTACAATGACCTCCCTTTTGCCCCCGCAAAGCTGGCGTACGTTCGGCGCGGATGGTAAGTGGTTGAATTGAAAAGAAATTTGCCTCGATAAGAGGCAGCCTGGTGAGAAAGTGTCTATGAAAGCAGGTCTGTACCAACCAGATGAATTCAAGGATAACTGCGGTTTCGGCCTGATAGCCCATATGCAGGGCGAGCCCAGTCATACCCTTTTGCAAACGGCCATCGAGGCCCTGACCTGCATGACCCACCGCGGTGGGATCAACGCCGACGGCAAGACCGGTGACGGTTGCGGTCTGCTGATTCAAAAGCCGGACGTGTTCCTGCGAGCCATCGCCCAGGAAACCTTCGGCGTCGAACTGCCCAAGCAATATGCGGTGGGCATGGTCTTCTTCAACCAGGACCCGGTCAAAGCCGAAGCCGCTCGCGAGAACATGAACCGCGAGATCCTGGCCGAAGGCCTGACCCTGGTCGGCTGGCGCAAAGTGCCGATCGACACCAGCGTCCTCGGCCGCCTGGCCCTTGAGCGCCTGCCGCAGATCGAGCAGGTCTACATCGGCGGTGAAGGCCTGAGCGATCAGGACATGGCGATCAAGCTGTTCAGCGCCCGTCGTCGCTCGTCCGTGGCCAACGCCGCCGACGTCGATCACTACATCTGCAGCTTTTCGCACAAGACCATCATCTACAAAGGCCTGATGATGCCGGCGGATTTGACCGCCTTCTATCCAGACCTCAGCGATCAGCGCCTGCAAACCTCGATTTGCGTGTTCCACCAGCGCTTTTCCACCAACACCCTGCCGAAATGGCCGCTGGCCCAGCCATTCCGCTTCCTCGCCCACAACGGCGAGATCAACACCATCACCGGCAACCGCAACTGGGCCCAGGCCCGTCGCACCAAGTTCACCAACGATCTGATGGATCTGGAAGAACTCGGCCCGCTGGTGAACCGCGTCGGTTCCGACTCCTCCAGCATGGACAACATGCTCGAGCTGATGGTCACCGGTGGCATCGACCTGTTCCGTGGCGTGCGGATGATCATTCCGCCTGCGTGGCAGAACGTCGAAACCATGGACCCGGACCTGCGTGCGTTCTACGAATACAACTCGATGCACATGGAACCGTGGGACGGCCCGGCCGGCGTGGTAATGACCGACGGTCGTTACGCGGTGTGCCTGCTCGACCGTAACGGTCTGCGTCCGGCGCGTTGGGTCACCACCAAGAACGGTTTCATCACCCTTGCGTCGGAAATCGGTGTCTGGAACTACCAGCCTGAAGACGTGATCGCCAAGGGCCGCGTTGGCCCGGGCCAGATCTTTGCCGTGGACACCGAAACCGGCCAGATCCTCGACACCGACGCGATCGACAACCGTCTGAAGTCCCGTCATCCGTACAAGCAATGGCTGCGCAAGAATGCCCTGCGCATCCAGGCGACCATGGAAGACAACGACCACGGTTCGGCGTTCTACGATGTCGATCAGCTCAAGCAGTACATGAAGATGTATCAGGTCACGTTCGAAGAGCGCGACCAAGTGCTGCGTCCGCTCGGCGAACAAGGCTACGAAGCCGTTGGCTCCATGGGCGACGATACGCCGATGGCCGTGCTGTCCCAGCGCGTGCGCACGCCGTACGACTATTTCCGCCAGCAGTTCGCGCAGGTGACCAACCCGCCGATCGACCCGCTGCGTGAAGCCATCGTCATGTCGCTGGAGATCTGCCTTGGTGCCGAGCGCAACATCTTCCAGGAGTCGCCGGAACACGCCTCGCGCGTAATCCTCAGCTCGCCGGTCATTTCCCCGGCCAAGTGGCGCTCGCTGATGAACCTCGATCGTCCGGGCTTCGAGCGCGCGATCATCGACCTCAACTACGACGAAAGCGTCGGCCTCGAAGCTGCCGTGCGCAACGTCGCCGATCAGGCTGAAGAAGCCGTTCGCGCCGGTCGCACCCAGATCGTCCTGAGCGACCGTCACATTTCACCGGGCAAGTTGCCGATCCACGCTTCCCTGGCCACCGGCGCGGTACACCACCGCCTGACCGAAAAAGGCCTGCGTTGCGACTCCAACATCCTGGTGGAAACCGCCACCGCACGCGACCCGCACCACTTTGCGGTGTTGATCGGCTTCGGCGCCTCGGCGGTTTATCCGTTCCTGGCTTATGAAGTGCTGGGCGACCTGATCCGTACCGGTGAAGTCCTGGGCGACCTCTATGAGGTGTTCAAGAACTACCGCAAAGGCATCACCAAAGGGTTGCTGAAGATCCTGTCGAAGATGGGTATCTCGACCATCGCTTCTTACCGCGGTGCTCAATTGTTCGAAGCCATCGGCCTGTCCGAGGAAGTCTGCGACCTGAGCTTCCGTGGCGTGCCGAGCCGCATCAAGGGCGCACGTTTCGTCGACATCGAAGCCGAGCAGAAAGCCCTCGCCGCCGAAGCCTGGAGCCCGCGCAAGCCGATCCAGCAAGGCGGCCTGCTGAAGTTCGTCCACGGTGGCGAATATCACGCCTACAACCCGGACGTGGTCAACACCCTGCAAGCCGCTGTGCAGCAGGGCGACTACAGCAAGTTCAAGGAATACACGTCGCTGGTGGACAACCGTCCGGTGTCGATGATCCGCGACCTGTTCAACGTCAAGACGCTGGCCACGCCGCTGGACATCAGCGAGATCGAACCGCTGGAATCGGTGCTCAAGCGCTTTGACTCCGCCGGCATTTCGCTTGGCGCACTGTCGCCGGAAGCTCACGAAGCCCTGGCCGAAGCCATGAACCGCCTCGGTGCGCGTTCCAACTCCGGCGAAGGCGGCGAAGACCCGGCGCGCTACGGCACCATCAAGAGCTCGAAAATCAAGCAAGTCGCGACAGGCCGTTTCGGTGTCACCCCGGAATACCTGGTCAACGCTGAGGTGCTGCAGATCAAGGTTGCCCAGGGCGCCAAGCCCGGCGAAGGCGGTCAACTGCCAGGCGGCAAGGTCAACGGTCTGATCGCCAAGCTGCGTTACGCAGTGCCGGGCGTGACCCTGATTTCTCCGCCACCGCACCACGACATCTATTCGATCGAAGACTTGTCGCAGCTGATTTTCGACCTGAAACAAGTCAACCCGAAGGCCCTGGTCTCGGTGAAACTGGTAGCAGAAGCGGGCGTCGGCACCATCGCCGCCGGTGTGGCCAAGGCCTACGCGGACTTGATCACCATTTCCGGCTACGACGGCGGCACCGGCGCATCGCCGCTGACCTCGATCAAATACGCGGGCGCTCCGTGGGAACTCGGCCTGGCCGAAACCCACCAGACCCTGCGTGGCAACGACCTGCGCGGCAAAGTCCGGGTACAGACCGACGGCGGCCTGAAAACCGGCCTCGACGTGATCAAGGCGGCCATCCTCGGCGCTGAAAGCTTCGGTTTCGGCACCGCGCCAATGATTGCCCTGGGTTGCAAATACCTGCGTATCTGCCACCTGAACAACTGCGCCACCGGCGTCGCGACTCAGAACGAGAAGCTGCGTAAGGATCACTACATCGGCACCGTCGACATGGTGGTGAATTTCTTCACCTACGTCGCCGAAGAAACCCGTGAGTGGCTGGCCAAGCTGGGCGTGCGCTCCCTCGAAGAGCTGATCGGTCGCACCGATCTGCTGGAAGTCCTCGAAGGCCAGACCGCCAAGCAGAACCACCTGGACCTGACCCCGTTGCTGGGCAGCGATCACATCCCGGCAGACAAGCCTCAGTTCTGCCAGGTCGACCGCAACCCGCCGTTCGACAAAGGCCTGCTGGCCGAGAAAATGATCGATATGGCCACCTCGGCCATCAACGACATGAGCGGCGCCGAATTCGCGCTGGATATCTGCAACTGCGACCGTTCGATCGGCGCGCGGATCTCCGGTGAAATCGCGCGCAAGCACGGCAACCAAGGCATGGCGAACGCGCCGATCACCTTCCGCTTCAAAGGGACGGCCGGTCAGAGCTTCGGTGTGTGGAACGCCGGCGGTTTGAACATGTACCTGGAAGGCGACGCCAACGACTACGTCGGCAAAGGCATGACCGGTGGCAAACTGGTCATCGTTCCGCCGAAGGGCAGCGCCTACAAGACGCAGGACAGTGCCATCATCGGCAACACCTGCCTGTACGGCGCCACCGGCGGCAAGTTGTTCGCTGCCGGCACTGCGGGCGAGCGTTTCGCAGTGCGTAACTCCGGTGCTCACACCGTGGTGGAAGGCACTGGCGATCACTGCTGCGAGTACATGACCGGTGGTTTCGTCTGCGTCCTGGGCAAAACCGGTTACAACTTCGGCTCAGGCATGACCGGCGGTTTCGCCTACGTGCTCGACCAGGACAACACCTTCGTTGACCGGGTCAACCACGAACTGGTGGAAATCCAGCGGATCAGCGGCGAAGCGATGGAAGCCTACCGTAGCCACCTGCAACGCGTGCTGAACGAGTACGTCGAGGAAACCGACAGCGAGTGGGGTCGTGAACTCGCAGAAAACCTCGATGACTACCTGCGCCGTTTCTGGTTGGTCAAGCCCAAGGCTGCCAGCTTGAAAACGTTGCTTTCCAGCACCCGTGCCAACCCGCAGTGATATGCGCCTGAAGAGTTTGATGAGGTTTTAACAATGGCTGAACGTCTGAATAACGACTTCCAGTTCATCGACGTCGGGCGCAAAGATCCGAAGAAGAAACTGTTGCGTCAACGCAAGAAAGAGTTCGTGGAGATCTACGAACCCTTCAAACCCCAGCATTCGGCCGATCAGGCCCACCGCTGCCTGGGTTGCGGTAACCCGTATTGCGAATGGAAGTGCCCGGTGCACAACTTCATTCCGAACTGGCTGAAACTGGTGGCCGAGGGCAACATCCTCCAGGCCGCCGAGCTGTCGCACCAGACCAACACCCTGCCGGAAGTCTGCGGCCGGGTGTGCCCGCAGGATCGTCTGTGCGAGGGTGCCTGCACCCTCAACGACGGCTTCGGCGCGGTGACCATCGGTTCGGTCGAGAAGTACATCACCGACACCGCGTTCGCCATGGGCTGGCGCCCGGACATGTCCAAGGTCAAGCCGACCGGCAAACGTGTCGCGATCATCGGCGCAGGCCCGGCCGGCCTGGGTTGTGCCGACGTGCTGGTACGCGGCGGCGTGACCCCGGTGGTGTTCGACAAGAACCCGGAAATCGGCGGTCTGCTGACCTTCGGCATCCCGGAGTTCAAGCTGGAAAAGACCGTGCTGAGCAATCGCCGCGAAGTCTTCACCGGCATGGGCATCGAGTTCCGCCTGAACACCGAAGTGGGCAAGGACGTGTCCGTCGAGCAACTGCTCGAAGAATACGATGCCGTGTTCATGGGCATGGGCACCTACACCTACATGAAGGGCGGCTTTGCCGGTGAAGACCTGCCGGGCGTGCATGACGCGCTGGACTTCCTGATCGCCAACGTCAACCGCAACCTGGGCTTTGAAAAGTCGCCAGAAGATTTCGTCGACATGAAAGGCAAGAAGGTTGTGGTACTGGGCGGCGGCGACACGGCGATGGACTGCAACCGTACGTCGATCCGCCAGGGCGCCAAGTCGGTGACCTGTGCGTATCGTCGTGACGAGGCGAACATGCCTGGCTCGCGCAAAGAGGTGAAGAACGCCAAGGAAGAAGGCGTGAAATTCCTCTACAACCGCCAGCCGATCGCCATCGTGGGTGAAGACAAGGTTGAAGGCGTGAAGGTGGTCGAGACCCGTCTCGGCGAGCCGGACGCCCGTGGCCGTCGCAGCCCCGAGCCGATCCCGGGCTCCGAAGAGATCATCCCGGCCGACGCCGTGGTCATCGCTTTCGGTTTCCGTCCAAGCCCGGCGCCGTGGTTCGAGCAGTTCAGCATCCAGACCGACAGCCAGGGCCGCGTAGTTGCGCCTGAACAAGGTCAGTTCAAGCACCAGACCAGCAACCCGAAAATCTTCGCCGGTGGCGATATGGTTCGCGGTTCCGACCTGGTGGTGACGGCGATCTTCGAAGGCCGCAATGCGGCTGAAGGGATCCTGGACTACCTGGGCGTCTGATCGCACTCCAACATTGGAATGCAACCCCTGTAGGAGCTGGCTTGCCAGCGATAGCATCACTTCGGTCTGACTGACAGACCGAGGTGTCCGCATCGCCGGCAAGCCAGCTCCTACAGTGCTTTGTGGTGTTGCGAAGATGTGGTTCCCCCGCGACAAATTGACCCGATAGACAAAAGGCTGACCTGCATCCGTGCCTTTTGCGTCGAGCTCTGAGAAAATGCCCGCACTTTTTTTCCGGATGCCGACATGACTGCCCTGAAGAACGACCGTTTCCTTCGCGCCCTGCTCAAGCAACCTGTAGACGTCACCCCTGTGTGGATGATGCGTCAGGCCGGTCGCTACTTGCCTGAATACCGCGCCAGCCGTGCCAAGGCCGGCGACTTCATGAGCCTGTGCATGAACCCGGCGTTCGCTTGCGAAGTCACCATGCAACCGCTCGACCGCTATCCGCAACTGGATGCGGCAATCCTGTTCTCCGACATCCTCACCATCCCGGACGCCATGGGCCAGGGCCTGTACTTCGAAACCGGTGAAGGTCCGCGCTTCAAAAAAGTCGTCAGCACGATGGCCGACATCGAAGCCCTGCCGATTCCTGATCCGCACAAAGACCTCGGTTACGTGATGGACGCGGTCAGCACCATCCGCCGCGAACTGAACGGTCGTGTACCGCTGATCGGTTTCTCCGGCAGCCCATGGACCCTGGCCACCTATATGGTCGAAGGCGGCTCGTCGAAAGACTTCCGCAAGACCAAAGCCATGCTCTACGACAACCCGCAAGCTATGCACCTGCTGCTGGACAAGCTGGCGCAGTCGGTGACCTCGTACCTCAACGGCCAGATCATGGCCGGCGCGCAAGCGGTGCAGATTTTCGACACGTGGGGCGGCAACCTGTCGGCGGCGGCGTACCAGGAATTCTCCCTGGCCTACATGCGCAAAATCGTCAGCGGCCTGATCCGCGAACACGAAGGCCGCAAGGTTCCGGTCATCCTGTTCACCAAGAACGGCGGCCTGTGGCTGGAAAGCATCGCTGATGCCGGTGCTGATGCGCTGGGCCTGGACTGGACGTGCGATATCGGCAATGCCCGGGCTCGCGTTGGCGACAAAGTTGCCTTGCAAGGCAACATGGACCCGACCGTGCTCTACGCCAAACCGGAAGCCATTCGTACCGAAGTCGGACGGATCCTCGCCAGCTACGGCAAGGGCAGCGGCCACGTGTTCAACCTGGGTCATGGCATTACGCCGGAAGTCGATCCGGAACATGCGGGTGCGTTCCTGCGCGCGGTGCATGAGCTGTCGGCGCAGTATCACGAGTAGTCCTCGCAGGTTCCATCAAGCCTGTCCGGCCAACGCCGGGCAGGCTTTTTTTTGTCTGAAATACCGTGTGCCAGCCTAATCCGTTTCATCCTGTAAGAATGTTTTCTCTCTTTGTCAGACAAGTGAAGAGAGAGAGTAATCCCCATCTAAACGGCGACTTGTCCTACATAGAATTCGTGTCCATCTCCGTAAGGTTTCAGACCTTCGTCCGGTGCAGCTCACCGAACGAGATTACGAACAGCGGCGTCCTTGTGGCGCCTTAATTTTCGATAAGTAGTCTGGAACACACTCATGAAAAAGACCTTCTACAAGGGAGGTGCGCTAACCGCATGCTCCTCTTCAATGATCCTGTTATCGGCAATGTTGGCGTCTCAAACTGTTTCGGCCCATGGCTATATGGAAGTGCCGCCTTCGCGCGCACTGCTGTGCCAGAAAGGGGTAAACACTAACTGCGGTTCCGCGCAATACGAGCCTCAAAGTGTTGGCGAAACATTCAAAGGTTTTCCGGCCGGTACAGGCGGTGCGCCTTTGCAAGGGCCGATCGATGGCAAGATTCCGAGTGGCGGTCATCCATCGTTCTCCGCTATGGATGCTCAGTCCGCTACCCGTTGGCAATTAACGGAAATCAAAGACCGCAACATCGATTTCCAATGGCGCTACACCCAGGCTCACCCGGCCACCAAGCATGAGTACTTCATCACTCGCAACGGCTGGAACGTTAACGAATCCCTCAAGCGCGCCTCGTTCGAAAGCACCCCGTTCTGCGTCGTCGAGGGGAGTCATCAGCTGCCGGTGTCCGGCGCCAAACACAACTGCAACATTCCTGACGACAAATCCGGTCAGCACGTCATCCTCGGGATCTGGACCGTCGGTGATACCGACGCGGCGTTTTACAACGCTGTCGATGTGAACATCCTCGGCGAACCGTCGTTGCCCGGTGGCTGGTCTTCCGTTGGCGGCATCACGCCATCGGCCCAATTGCAGATCGGCGACAAGGTCAAGGCCCGTGCATTCTCTGCCAACGGTGTCAGCCCGAATTTCGACGTCGAGATCTCCATCGACACTGCCGAGGAAGGCTCGCCGAACAACTGGGCGTTCAAACTCGCAGAAAAAATCAACAGCACCCAATCGCTTATCCGTGCCGGTATTCGTGATGAGAGCGGCAACATCGAACCGGTCCGGGGTAACAACACCCTCTACGCCCAGAAAGAAAGCGGCGTAACCCGATTCGAAGTTCAGCTGGACATGAAGGAAGACACCGCCGCGCGCATGTCGGTGGCCTCCCAGCAAGCCGAATACGTTCTGGACAAAGGCCTGGCCAACGTCCAGTTCAGCATGATCTCGAACCGTGCGATGAACGTCGAAGCGACCTTGTTCGACGAGAACAACAAGCCGGTCGGTTCCGTCGCGAAGCAGGTAGACAGCGGTCCGACCTGGCTGACCATGGATGTTCGCAGCAATCCCGGCAAACACACCCTGACGCTGGTCGGCACCACGCTGGATGGCCGCACCACTCGCCAGGACACCCAACCCACCCACATGACCGGTGAAGGCGCGGGCATCGAGCACGACTTCGTGTTCCCCGAAGGCATCAGCGAGTACACCGCCGGCACCAAAGTGCTGCAACCGAAGACCAATGAAATCTTCGAATGCAAGCCATTCCCCGCGTCCGGTTACTGCAAGCAATACACCCCGACGGCCAACGGCTTTGAGCCCGGTGTAGGGGCGCACTGGCACATGGCGTGGGACAAAATCTAAGTCTCTCGTAACACTTCAGGCGATCCGGAACAGGATTGCCTGAAGGCTCATCTTCCTGTTGAAAGTCGAGTTGAATATGACGGTTTTGGGTTACTCCACCCAACGCGTATGGCTGCACTGGATATCGGCGGCGGTGATCATCTGGACGCTGGCGTCGGGGTTCTATGTGGCCTGCGTGGACGTGCCAGCCCGCGTCGGTGAGCGGGTTGCCTTTATCAATGTGTCGCTGACGACGGTGTTCATCCCGTTTTTTGTCTGGCGGCTGTTTATTTTTGTCGTTCACGCCCGGCAGACGAGCGTGAACACCTTGTCGCCCATGGAAAAACTCGCGCTGTTTGCCCACACGCTGATCTACCTGACGGTGACTGTCGTGCTGGTGACCGGTGTGTTGATGATGGACCGCCCGATTGATGTATTCGGGTGGGTCGATATTGCGCAGCCGCTGAGTGATCCAGCGCTTATCGCGCTGTTTGACACCATTCACGTTTGGTCGTGCCTGGTGCTTTCACTGCTGATCGCGATGCATGTCGGTGCGGTGATTTTCCATGAACTGTGCGGTCACCGCGTACTGCGGCGAATGTCCTTGTGCAGCAAGTTTGGCAGTGGCCGCACCGAGTGAACGGGCGACTCTGCACCCTCGGCCTGCTGCTGGTGACCGTCGCGTACGGAGCCTTCCTGGTGTGGCAAGAGTGGGGGTTTCGTCAAAGCCGTGTCGCACCGATGCTTGTCGTTTCAACGATAGCGACGCCACCGTCCCCTGCACCTCTGGATACCACTGCGGTGGCGACGGTGCTCGGTCTGACGGCGGGAGCCACGTTGTTGGCCAGCGCCGAGCCGCTGACCCTGCAGGCCAGTTTTGTCCTGGCCACAGGGTTGTCCAGAGCGCTGCTGGCAGACGCTCAAGGCTCACGGATTTATCAGGTGGGCGATCCGTTGCCGGGCGGCAGCGTCCTGCGCCGCGTCGAGGCGAATCGGGCGGTGTTGTGGAACAAGGGGCGAGAAGAAGTGCTGACGCTGCAGACGTCTGCCACGCAGCTCTTGCGTCGATTAGACGCGCAAACCGAGGCTCCGGCCCCCGCGACTCCTGCGCATTTTCTACGCCCGCTCTCCGGGCCGTCAGAGTGATCAACCCATGAACTTTTCCATCAGCGCGAAGGCGTTGCGCACCCTGCTTTTTCTCGCCGCGTTGGCGCTGTCACTCTTTCACGGCGCGGTACGGGCCGAGGAAGAAAAATGGCAACTGGCGATGAACAATGCCGAGCTGCGCGACATCGTCGAGGAAATCTCCACCATTCTCGGGACCACGGTGGTGCTTGATCCCAGAGTCTCCGGGCGCATCACCGTCATGTCCCGTCAGGCCCTCGACCGCGAAGGTGTTCGCCGATTGTTTTATTCGGTGCTGGATGCCCACAACTTCACGGTCATCGACGAGGGTGACCGGATCCTGATTACGCCGGTCACCGAAGCGAAAACCCGCGCCGGCCAAGGCATTGCAAAAAACGCCACGGCTTCGCAATTCATCACCCAGGTCGTCGAACTGAACACCAGCAGCGCTTCCGACATTGCCGGCCTGGTTCGGCCGCTGGTGTCGGCCAACGGCTATGTCGGTCCTTCGGTGTCAGCCAATGCGCTGGTGGTCACCGATACTGCGGCCAATGTGAACCGTATCGCGCAGGTGGTCCGGCAACTGGATTCCGGGCAGAACAACCAGCATGCCGTGGTGCAAATGCAGCACGCACAGGCTGCTGATGTGGCGACTGTGATGGAGTCCTCGCTGGGCAAACGCAGCGCTGATACGGCGATCCAGGTACTGGCCGACGCCAGAACCAATCGGCTGATTCTCATTGGTCCACCGTCGGTTCGCCAGCGCCTGATCGACCTCGCACGCCGTCTCGATACCCCCGCGACCGCCACCCTCGACAATGCGCGGGTGATTCGCCTGCGTCACAGCGATGCCAGGCAATTGGCCGAAGTCCTCGAAACGATGGGGCAGGGCCGAAAGCCGGCAACAGCCGTCGGCGGCGCCCGGGATAACTCACCCGGCACGACGTTCATGATCAAGGCCGACGAAAGCCAGAATGCGCTGGTGCTGATTGCCGAACCCGCACAAATCCGCACCATCGAGGACATCGTGCGTCAGTTGGATCAGCCTCGGGCGCAGGTGCTGATCCATGCCGCCATCGTCGAGATTTCCGGGGACATCGCCGAGGCCGTGGGTGTTCAGTGGAGTGTCAGCGGCAGCGATGCAAAAGGCTTCATCAACTTCCCCGGCACCGACATTCCGATCATCGGCGGGCTGAACTTTGACGAGAAAAAATCCGCGCCGGAAGGGGCCGTCCTGCGACTGGGTAGTGACCGCTTCGGCGCGTTGGTTTCGGCGCTGGCCAGCAACACCCGCAGCAACCTGCTGTCCACGCCGAGCCTGCTGACCCTGGACAATCAGGAGGCAGAAATCATCGTCGGCCAAAACGTCCCGTTCAAGACCGGCTCCTACGCCACCAACAGCAACGGTGCGGAAAATCCGTTCACCACCGTCGAGCGCAAGGACGTGGGCATCAGCCTGAAGATCAAGCCGTACATCAACGAAGGCTCGACGTTGCGCCTGGAGGTCGCGCAGGAAGTGTCGGACATCGCGCCTTCGGTATCGGGCATCGATTCTTCGGACCTGATCACCAACAAACGTGCGCTCAAGAGCACGATCCTGGCGGACGATGGCGAAATCATCGTCATCGGCGGGCTGATCAGGGACAGCGTCCGCACCCAACAGAGCGGGGTGCCGTTGCTGCGCGACATTCCCTACCTCGGTGCGCTGTTTCGCTGGACCCGCGACACCCAGACCAAAAGTAACCTGATGGTGTTTTTGCGGCCAACCATCGTGCGCAGCAAGGAAGACCTGTCAGACGTCAGCCAGCAGCGTTACAACGCGCTGCGTGAATTGAGCAAGCCCGGCGCGCGAGGGAACAACTCCTTGCTGCTGCCGGCCGAGGCGCGTCAATTGTTCGACCCCGCGCCCGACGCCCCCGTGTTCGATTTGCGTAAGCAAGCGGCGGAATCGCCATGAGCGAATTGCGTGAATCCCTCCAGCCATTGCCCTTCGGTTTCGCCCGGCGTTTCGGCGTACTGCTGGAGCGCGACGGGCCGGGCTCAAGCCTTGTACTGCGCGCCAATGCGCCGCTCACGGCCTTGTCGGAAGCCCGTCGGGCAAGCGCTCGGGATCTGCCGATGCGGGTGCTTGAGCCTGATGTGTTCGCCGCACGTCTGGCCGTCGCTTATCGCGAAGGTCAGAGCGCGGCCGAGCAGGTTGCCCAAGGGCTGGACGAAGAGCTGGACCTGCTCAGCCTGGTCGATCAAGTCCCGCAAACTGCCGACCTGCTGGAGCAGCAGGGCGACGCGCCGATCATCCGGTTGATCAACGCACTGCTCAGCGAAGCGGTGCGCGAGCACGCGTCGGACGTGCACCTGGAAACTTTCGAGCAGTACCTGTCGGTACGCATGCGCGTCGACGGGCAATTGCGCGAAATGCTCAGGCCCCGACGTGAACTGGCCACCTTGCTGGTGTCGCGGATCAAGGTCATGGCGCGCCTGGACATTGCTGAAAAACGGGTCCCGCAGGATGGTCGAATGGCCCTGCGACTGGCCGGGCACGAAGTCGATGTGCGGGTCTCTACGCTGCCTTCGGCCCACGGCGAACGGGTGGTGCTGCGCCTGCTCGACAAGCAGGCCGGGCGCCTGGAATTGCCGCGACTCGGCATGCCTGCCGATACCCTCGCCGCGTTGCGCCAGTTGCTCGCAAAACCTCACGGCATTCTCCTGGTAACCGGGCCCACCGGTTCCGGCAAGACCACCAGTCTGTACGCCGCGCTAAGCAGCCTGAACGATCAGACACGCAACATTCTCACGGTCGAAGACCCCATCGAATATCACCTGCCGGGCGTGGGGCAGATGCCGGTCAATCCGAAAGTGGACATGACGTTTGCCCGCGGCTTGCGGGCGATTTTGCGACAGGATCCGGACGTGGTGATGGTCGGCGAAATCCGTGATCGCGAGACGGCGGAAATCGCCGTCCAGGCATCGCTGACCGGGCACCTGGTGCTCTCGACGTTGCACACCAACAGTGCCGTCGGTGCAGTAACGCGGCTGGTGGACATGGGCGTCGATGCCTACCTGCTGGCGTCGTCGCTGGTGGGCATTCTGGCCCAGCGTTTACTGCGCACGTTGTGTCCCCATTGCAAAGCGGCATACAGCGCCGATGGCGCCACGTGCGAACGCTTAGGGCTCGATTCGGCAGCGCCACCGCAACTGTTCAGGGCCGTGGGGTGCGACCAGTGTCAGCACGGTTATCGCGGGCGGATCGGGATCTACGAGCTGATCAGCGTGACGCCCGCCGTCTCGGTTCTGATTCATCAAGGTGCGAGTGAGCAGGCGTTGATAGAAGAGACGCGCAAGGTCTCCCACAGCCTGTTTCAGGACGGTCGCCAGCGGGTGATGGAGGGCGTGACCAGCCTCGACGAATTACTGCGCGTGACGCAGGAGGACTAGCGAGTGCCGACGTTCGATTACCGCGCTGACGACGCCCGGGGCCGACGCTGCAAAGGCCGACTGGAGGCCGACGGCCCGCGACATGCCCGGCAACTGATGCGCGAGCGCGGCTTGTGGCCGCGTGAATTGAGCGAGGTCAGGGCAGGTGGCGACACCGGGACGCAGCCTCGCAGCGGACGTCTGAGCGCGGCGGATCTGGCGTTGTTGACCTTGCAGCTGTCCACCCTCGTTCAGGCGGGGCTGCCTCTGGAGGAAGCCCTTGAAGCGGTGACGAAGCAGAGCGCAAAGCGCAAGGTTGCAGGTCTGTTGTCGGCGGTCAGGAGTCGGGTGATGGAAGGTCATGCCCTGTCGACGGCGCTGGCCCAATTTCCCAAGGCGTTCCCCGAATTGTTCCGCGCCACCGTCGCGGCTGGCGAACGTTCCGGTCACTTGGGGCAGGTGCTGGAACAACTGGCCGCTTACACCCAGGCCCGCCAGGCGTCGCGGCAGAAAATCCAGATGGCCCTGGTGTACCCGCTGATCCTGATGTTGGCCTGTGTCGCGATTGTTGGTTTTCTGCTCGGCTACGTGGTGCCGGACGTGGTGAAGATCTTCGTCGACAGTGGCCAGCCGTTGCCCTGGCTGACACAGGCGCTGATCGCCCTCAGCAATGGGCTGCGCAATCACTTTCTGCTGTTGATGGGCGTGCTGGCGACGTTGCTCGGCCTCTGGCGCTGGAGCCTGCGTCAGCCGGCCTGGCGTCTGCGCTGGCATCGTCTCGCGTTGAAACTGCCGGTCATGGGCGAGGTGTTGCGGGCGATGGAAGCCGCGCGGTTCGCCAGCACGCTGGCAATCCTCGGCAAAAGTGCAGTGCCATTGGTGGACGCGCTGGAGATCGCGGCGGCCGTCATCGGCAACCTGACCATCCGCAACCGCATGGCCGATGTCGCGCGCTCGGTCCGTGAAGGTGGAACGCTGACTCGCGGCCTGGAACTGAGCGGCGACATCCCGCCGATGATGCTGCACATGATCGCCAGCGGCGAACGCGCCGGTGAACTCGATCGCATGCTGGTGCGGGCCGCCGAGCAACAGGAAAGCAGCCTGGCGGCGCGTATCGCACTGGTCGTGAGCCTTTTTGAACCGGCCATGCTGGTGCTGATGGGCGGCGTGGTGCTGCTGATCGTCATGGCCATCCTCCTACCGATTCTCAGCCTCAACCAATTGGTGAATTGACCCATGAATGCAGCACAGAGAAACAGCCCTCGCGCTCAACGCGGTTTTACCCTGATCGAAATCATGGTGGTGGTGGTCATCATCGGCGTGCTGGGGGCCATCGTGGTGCCGCAGTTCATGAGCCGTCCCGACCAGGCCAAAGTCACCGCCAGCAAAATTGATCTCCAGGCCATCGCCACGGCCCTCGAAATGTATCGCCTCGACAACTTCAACTACCCCTCGACACAGCAGGGACTGGAAGCCTTGAGCAAACAACCTTCCGGCCTGCCGGCGGCGAGGAACTGGAACCCTCAGGGTTATCTGAAAAGCCTGCCGGTCGATCCGTGGAACACGCCCTATCAGTACCTCAATCCCGGTGTGCATTCGGTGGACGGCAGCTATGACTTGTACTCCCTCGGTTCCGATGGCGTGAAGGGTGGCGAAGGGCATGCGGCCGATATCGGCAACTGGGGCGACTGACTCATGCGCCAGCGTTGTCGGGGATTCACCTTGCTCGAACTGATGATCGTGATCGTTTTGATCGGCGTGCTGTTGGGCATGGTGAACTTCGCCATCGGGTCGAATCCGGCGCGTCAGGCCCGGCAGGAAGCGCACGGGATCGTGGGCGTGATTCAACAGTTGCGCGAACGCGCAGTGCTCGATGGCCAGGAGTTCGGCCTGCGGCTGAGTGTCGAGGGTTATCGGGTGATGAAGCTCGATGTTCAGGGCTGGGAACCGTTGGCGGCTTTTTATCGATGGCCCGAAAACGTGCGGCTACGGCTTGAGCAGGACGGTCATCCGGTAACCCTTGGCGCCGACGATGGACCCCCTCAGTTGCTGATGTTCAGCAACGATGAAACCAGCGTCTTTACGCTGACGTTTGGCAACGACAAAAAGACGTGGCTCAGCCTGTCCAGCGATGGCCTTGGGCAGGTGGTGATCGATGGCTAGCCGGCCGTTTGCTTCGCGCATGCGTGGTTTCACCTTGCTGGAAATCATGGTGGCCCTGGCAATCTTTTCGACGCTGGCGGCTGCCGTGCTGTCGGCGAGCCAATATGTGCTCAGGCAAACCGGCGCGGTCGAGGAACGGCTCTTCGCCGCGTGGCTGGCAGACAACCATCTGAATGAACTGCGCCTGCAAACCGGATGGCCCCTCGACCAGCAACAACGGATCGTGTCGATGGATCGCCGCGACTGGTTGCTGCGCCAGCGCATCAGCGTTTCGCCTGATCCGCGCCTGCTCAAGGTCGAAGTTGACGTCAGCCTTTCCGGGCGTGAGCAAACCGTACACCGCGCCAGTGGCTGGATACCTCATCGTGATGAATAAGCAGAGCGGTTTCACCTTGCTGGAACTGGTCATCGCCATGGCGATCTTCGCGTTGCTGGGCCTGGCCAGTTGGGGGCTGTTCGATGGCGTGGTGCGCGTGCAACGAGGGACGACGGCGCATGAGCGTGAGTTCCGAAGCCTGCAACGGGCGGTGGCGGTGATCGAGCGGGATGTGCTGCACGCCACCGATCAACCTGTCGTGCTCCAGCAATCGGTGTTGCAGTTGCAGCGTAGCCATTGGCGCAACCCTTTGGACCAGCCGCGCAGCGAGCGCCAGTTGCTGACCTATCGACTCGATAACGGCACGCTGTGGCGTGAAAGTCAGGGGGAGGGGGTGCCGAGCGTGCAGCGGCAAAAACTGCTGGGCGATGTTCGAGACTTGAGTTGGCGGGTGTTTGATGCACAGTCCGGTTGGAACCGCGATTGGCCATCCGGGCGGGGCGTGAAGCGGCCGATGGCGGTGGAAGTGCAATTCTCTACGGGTCGTTTCGAGGCGATTCGTCGGGTATTGCTGTTGCCCGGCGCCTTGCCATGAGGAGGCATCAACGCGGCATCGCGTTGATCAGCGTGTTGCTGGTCATGAGTCTGGCGATGTTGATCACCAGCGGCTTGCTACGCAGCCATCGCCTGTCGCTGCACAGCAGCGGCCAGGCCCTGCAGCACATTCAAATGCGCCAACTCGCCGTTGCGGGGGAAAGCTGGGCGCTTTTGCGCTTGCGGGACGCGGCGCAGAGCTCGCAAAAAACTGTCGACCTGACCCAGGACTGGGCGCGCATGACACCCGACTTCGACGTCGAAGGTGCGCAGATCCGCGTTGATATCGAGGACCTCGCCGGGCGCTTCAATCTCAACTCATTGTTGACTCAGGGGCAGATCGACCAAGTCACCCTCAACCGCTGGGCGCGCTTGCTCGACGTGCTGGATCTTCCACCGCTGCAACTTGCTCAGGTGGGAGCGTTCCGAGAACTGAGCCAACTGCGCCTGCTGCCGGGGGTTGATGCTCATGTGCTGCGTCAACTTGAGCCTTGGGTGGCGATGTTGCCCGGCCACGCAACGCTGAACGTCAACACGGCCCCGGCGTTGGTGCTGAGGACGCTCGATGACGTGGACGCGACCACGGCTGCGGCGCTGGTTCGTCAGGCTTCGACGACGGGATGGGCCAGCGTACAGGCCTTTACGCAAGACCCGCTGCTCTCCGGTGCAGGCCTGAGCAGTCATGGACTTGGCACCGGCAGCCGCTGGTTCCGCATCACGGTGCAGGTCACTCAGGGGCAGCGCCGTTTGCGGCTGGCCACGGAGGTCGAACGCGACGCCGACACCCACCAATTCAACGTCCTGCAACGACGCCTTCTTCCTTTGACTGCCCACGAGATGCCGCAATGAATACCTGGCTTTACCTGACCGCCGAGGGCCTGGGCGAACCGTCGGCAGACTGGCCTTGCTGCGTCTGGTCCTCGACTGGGCAACGCCAGTCCATGCCCTTGAATCAAGCGGTGCAGTTGCTGGACGGGCAGGCGGTGGACCTGCTGTTGCCCATGGAATTGTGCAGCTGGGTGCGCAGCGATCCGTGGCCTTCCAAACGCCAGCCCGGCGCGCAAGCCGTCGCGTTTGCCGTGGAAGATCAATTGAGCGAGGCGTTGGAAAAGCTGCACCTGAGCATCGGCGCTCGCGATCAGGAAGGGCGTTATCCGGTCATGGTGATCGACCGTCAGCGGTTTGCCGCGATGCTCGCGTTATTGGCCGAAGAGGGCATCGAGGTGCGTTCGGTGTTCGTCGATGCCGATGTTTTGCCCCTGGATCAGGCACTCGGTGTTTGGTGGTTCGGTCGATGGCTGGTTGGCGGAGGTCTACCGGCCCGCCTGGCGTTGACGGACGACGGGTTGACGTTGCTGGGACCGGCCTTGCCCGCGGGGATTCAATGGGTCGACGAGCGTCAGGGCGCCACCGATGTCGATCAATACCTGGCCCAGCGTCCAGCGCAGGCCATCAATCTGCTGCAAGGCGAATTCGCCCTGCGCAACAAACGTCTGCCCTGGCGCCTCGGCGGTTTGACGATGCTGACGTTGCTGTTGCTGACCTGGGGCGCCAGCGCTGCGCGAATCCATTTTCTGGAGAGTGAAACACGCAGGCTCTACAGCCAGAACGAGCAACGGTTCAAGACGCTTTACCCCGAGCAGAGCCGCATCGTCGATCTGGCAACGCAGCTCAACGCACTTCAACAGCAGACCGCCGAGCCGCAGCGCACACGCGTCGCCGAGCTGGTAACGCTGGTCGAGCAAGTGATCGGCGCAAGCAATGTCGAGGTCCGGCGCATCGAATTCCGTGCCGGCGATGGTTGGAAAATCCAGCTGAGCGCCAACAGCTTTGCCGAGCTGGAACAACTGCGCGAGCGCGGGCGACAACAAGGCGTGCCACTGCGGCTCGACAGTGCGAGCAAAGAGCGCGACCGCGTGCAGGCGACCCTTACAGTGGAGGACCGCGCATGAAAGCGGCCTGGCAACGGCTGTCCCTTCGCGAGCAACGACTGTTGCTGGCCATGGGCGCATTTTTATTGGCTGTCGTGGCGTTCAGCCTGATCTGGCAACCGACACGCCAACGCCTGGAAACCATGGAACGCCAGCACCAACAGCAACTGGCCGTGTCTGCGCAACTGCAACTGGCACAACCGCGAAGCCCCCCGCCCGTCGTCAGCCATCAGTCGTTGTCGCTGCGTGTCAGCGAAAGCGCCACAGAAGCGGGGCTTGAGATCCATCAGATGGACACCGACAACGACGTGTTGCGCCTGACCCTCAGCGGCGACGCGAAGGCGTTGCTGCAATGGCTGGACCGCACCGAACGTGACGGCGTCGCCTTGCAATCGCTGACCCTGGAAAAGAGTGACGCGGTGCTTGAGGCGCGAGTGGTGCTCAGGTAGTCGAACCGTTCCCCGGCAGCAGCGGCAGGCGGGCCAGTTTCAACGCAACCAGCAACGCCACCACCAGCAGCGCACCGATGAACACGCCAATTCCGTTCCACCCGCCGAGGTGCCAGAACACACCGCCCGCCGTACCGGCGATGCTCGACCCGGCGTAGTAACTGAACAAGTACAACGACGATGCCTGACCCTTGGCCTTCGTGGCGCGGCGGCCGATCCAGCTGCTGGCCACCGAGTGCGCGCCGAAGAAACCGAAGGTGAAAATCAGCATGCCGATGATCACCACGGGCAGCGGCGTGAGCATGGTCAGGGCGAGACCGGCAAGCATCAGCACGATGGTCGACCAGAGCATTTTGCGGCGTCCGAGTTTGTCGGCCAGCGAACCGATTTTCGCCGAGCTGTAGATGCCCGACAGGTACACCACCGACAGCAGCCCGACAAAGGCCTGGTCCATGTGGTACGGCTCGGCCAGCAGGCGATAGCCGATGTAGTTGAAGAGCGTGACGAACGCGCCCATCAGCACGAACGCTTCTAAGAACAACAGCGGCAAACCGGCGTCGCGAAAGTGCATGGTGAAACCGTCGAGCAGGCTGCGCGGGTGCAGCGAGCGGGCGCGGAAGTTGCGCGATTCGGGGAGGATTTTCCAGAACACCGCCGCCGCGATCAGTGCCAGGCCGCCGATCACCAGCATCGCCGTGTGCCAGCTGACGAAGTCGATCAACACCCCGGTAATCAAGCGCCCGCACATCCCGCCAATCGCGTTGCCACCGATGTACAAGCCCATCGCCAGACCGATGTGTTGCGGGTGGATCTCTTCGCTCAGGTAGGTCATGGCGACCGCCGCCAGGCCACTCAACGACAACCCGATCAACGCGCGCATCACCAGCACGCCGTGCCAGCTCGGCATCATGGAACTGGCGATGGTGCACAGCGCCGCGGCAAACAGCGCCGCCACCATCACCGGTTTGCGCCCGACCCGGTCGGAGATCGGCCCGGTGATCAGCAGGCCGATGGCGAGCATGGCCGTGGCCACCGACAGAATCAGGCTGCTCTGCGCCGCGTTAATCGAGTATTCGTGGGACAGCAGCGGCATCATCGGTTGCACGCAATACAGCAGCGCGAAGGTCGCAAAGCCGCCGGAGAACAGCGCCAGTACCGTGCGCATGAACATCGGCGTGCCCTTTTCGATGTAGATCTCCTTCAGTTCAGAGACGGCATCGTCCAGCGCGGCGGGCGGAACTTCATGGGCGAGTGGGGCGACAGCAGTTTTCACTTCAGACCTCGGGGGAACGCAGCCGGTCAGGCAATGAAAAAAGCATATAGCTGCCTAATGATTCAATCCAATATATTGTTCGACCTGTTTGAGAGGTTTTACGACCTAATGGAGTTTTCATGGAATTGCGTCACCTGCGCTACTTCATTGCCGTCGCCGAAGAACTGCACTTCGGCCGCGCCGCCCAGGTGCTGGGCATCTCGCAACCGCCGCTGAGCCAGCAGATTCAGGCGCTGGAACAGGAAGTCGGTGCGCGATTGTTCGAGCGAACCAATCGTCGGGTCGAGCTCAGTGAGGCCGGGCGATTGTTTCTGGAAGAAGCGCGGTTGGTGCTGGCGCAGGTCGACAAGGCGGCGGATGTGGCGCGGCGGGCGCAGTTGGGTGAGCTGGGGGAGTTGAAGATCGGATTCACTTCATCGGCGCCATTCAACTCGACCATTCCCCAGGCGATTTTTTCATTCCGCCAGCGGTTCCCGGCGGTGCACCTGAACCTGCGGGAAATGAGCAGCACCCAGGTGGCCGAGGCTCTGGTGGACGAGTCGATCGAGGTCGGGATCATGCGGCCGTTGGGTTTGCCGGATTCGCTCAGCGTGGTGGAGTTGATGCGCGAGCCGCTGGTGGCCGTGCTCAGCTCCAAGCATCCGCTGGTGCAGGAGAGTGAAGAGGGATTATTCCTGTCAGCTCTGGCCCTGGAACCGTTCGTATTTTTCCCACGCAGTTACGGCAGTGGTCTGTACGCACAATTACTCAGCCTGGCACGGGATGCCGGTTTCAGCCCGCACTTCGCGCAAGAGGCGGGTGAGGCGATGACCATTATCGGGTTGGTGGCTGCGGGGCTCGGCGTGTCGGTGCTGCCGGCGTCTTATCAGCGGATGCGGATTGATGGCGTTGTGTACCGACCTCTGCTCGACCCTGCAGCGGTTTCGGCGGTGTGGCTGGTGCAGCGCAAGGATCAGAAATCCCCCATGGCCAAGGCGTTTGTGGACCTGCTGACGCGCAAGGTCGAACCCCTCAAGTCATGAACGACACAAACCTGTAGGAGCCGGCTTGCCGGCGATCGCGGATTGTCAGTTGGCATTGATGTCGACTGATCCACCGCTATCGCCAGCAAGCCGGCTCCTACAGGTTTTGCATTTTTTCAGTAGTAGTTGTGGGACGTTTACTAAGACATCTCTAACGAGCTGAACAACCCCACAACATCGTCACACCCGCAAACCTGTAGGAGCCGGCTTGCCGGCGATGGCGGAATATCAGGCGACATCGATGTTGAATGATCCACCGCTATCGCCAGCAAGCTGGCTCCTACAGGTTTTGTATTCTTTCTGTAGCAGTTGTGGGACGTTTCCTAAGACGGCTTCCGGAAGGCTACAACACCTTGCGGCAGCGCCTACAACTACGCCAGAATCCGCCGGCTTGTGCGCTTTGGGGGCCATCGGTAACTTGGTTCGCATCACTGATTTCCAGTGATCGGGTTTAGTAGCCCGTGGTTTTGCGAAGCGTATTTGCGTCCCATACAGTCAGGTATTTCGATACCTGCGCTCGATGGCAGCAGTGCGCAGGGCGCCTTCGGGCGCGCCGGCTTCGCGCTTCCCCGGTCTACTAACCTGCGCACAGCTGCCACCCTTTTGATTAGTAGCAATTCGGTGGCTCCTCTTTCAAGGAAGCCGGAATATGACTAAAACAAAAAATCCGCCGGACATTGATCCGGATGCTCCACGTCAACCAAGCAAAATCTTCCTCATCAATCCCGATATCGACAACCAGACCCTGCTGGAATACGCCTGTGAATCCCTGGCATCAGCGAATGTCATGGCGAGCGATTTCGTGAGATATCTGGAAGGATCGCATTGCAACACGCTGCTGGGCATTCAGCAGTCAATCATGCTCGGGGAGTTGGCGGTGAACCGAGTGCTGGATAACCTTGATCCACCCTAACTGTCACCACTTGATTGATCGTTCCGAAAGGGGCTTGTGAGGCTTTAAAGATCCTGGGCAACCAGCCATCGCCGAGAATTCAAGGTTTATCACTGAGTACTTCACACTCGGGGATCGGCGGTGGCTTGGGACTTCCATGGCACAGCGAGTACACCTGCTCCCACCCTGCTTCAATTTCATCGAAGGGTACCCACGGTTTGGCAACCGAAAGGGTAATGAGATAGCGTTCTTCGGTCGGATTTCTGGAATCACTAAACTGTCCTAGAAGCAGCATTGCTTGATACTTGTCTCCTGCCTGCCAAAAGGATCTCCCTGATCGCTCACTGTCCCGAAGCCAGGCTCGCCATTCCGGTGTATCGGCAATGGTAGGGTTGCTCCGCAGGCCCCTCGCCACCCAGCCTTTTTCGCGCCATTGGTCCTGTAAGTCGAGAACGACCTTGAGGGCATCATCGAGCAGCAACGGTTCTGTTTGAGGTGACATGCGGATGTCGTCAATGACATTGTCGTCGAATCCAACCGTGAAAAAGCGAGCCAGAGGCGTGACGAACCCGAACTGCGGGTCGATGAATCGCATTCGTGCATCCACCATAGGAACTCCGAGCCACAGGTGCCCACGGATTAACGGGCTAAAAGAGGCTGAAGAGCGATTACGCATCTCTTCATACGTTCCGCCTATCTCCACGGCGACTTCCGGTTCATCCCACAAAGGCTGTCTCAGTTGGTGTATGGCGGCCAGCGCCAAAACAGCCAGAAGCAACCAGCCTGCTCCTCGGCGCCAGCTGCGTAAATTCATGCCTCGCCACCGGAGGCGATTTCTCGAATCGACTGCTCTAATGCCCTTCGGTTACTGTCGTTTAGCATGTCATTAAATCTCGCCGCAGCCCTGAGTACGAAAGGCATGCGTTGCTTGATGTCCGACAAATCCGCCAGCGGGTTGGAACTAAAACCGATGGTGCGTTCGTCCTCAACGCTTTGGCATTGGCTCGTGAGGGTCAACTCGATAGCCTGAGCCACGCCAGTAGGAAAACCGGTCACGTAGGCAGCATGATTGGTACGCAGCAATGCCACCAATTGCTGGTCCTCGTAAATGGCTGGCTGGAGGATGTTGCGCTGCTCATGCCACGCCAGAAACTCCACGCTTGGGGCAATATCCCCTTCATCAATCAACTCGAAAGCACGAATAATTTCCTGATGAAATTGTCCAAAGCGGAGCTTTTTCTGCCCCGCTGGCCAAAGCACTGGCCACTTCGGATGTCCGTAAATCCCCGCTCGCACTTCCAGGCATTTCTTCAACTCCTTCAAGCCTCGCTTCGCATAGAACTCATGCAGCGGGAAAATATCCAGAAACAGCGTGGTGTTCCCCAGCGCCATCATGTCGTGGACATGCCGGAACTGTTGCTGCACCAACGACAAGTCATTTCCCTTGAAACGTAGATCTACGGACGGAACCGGGTTACGCGCATCCGCTTCGTTGTAGTCACGCAGCGCTTCGGCCTGTTCGGCCATCCTGTCAGGTGTAAACAACCCGAATTCACTACGGCTATCTCGCACGCGCTGTCGGGATTGATGTTCCGCGCCAATACGCCCAATGCTGTCCGCCGCATGCAGCAGTCCGCAGCCAACCTGCTTGGAAGCAAACGCCGCGAGCCCGGCCCACTGGAATCTCGAGTCATGCAGCCACAGCCGAGCATAAGCGGCATTTATCACACGATTGCGTTCCACGGGATCAGCGATCAGAACCCCGCCGGGGGCAACGATTTCTTCGGCTTCGCGTTGGTAGATACGCCAAAGGCATGCGCACGTGAGGATGGGGACGTCGGTCACCATGGTCTTGACGCCGTAAAGCAGTTCTTCTTTGCATTCACAGTCAGCAACGGGCGTGCTGTTGTGGTTCAGGCGTTGTTCATCGCAGGGGTGTACTTTGAAACACTGAGTCATGTCTGGAGGACTGCCTATCAGGGAATTCTTGAACCCTAACAGCCATAAATCCCGCTCAGATCAGGCAGACGAAAAATCAGAAGTCACTGGCAGATGAGATGCGCAAAGCGCGAGGAAATTACGATGAGGCGCGTAGGAAATATCCTCAAGCACCTCGTCCATCGTCGAAAACCATCTTTTTTGTTGGGGGGAGTCAATGATCGCCGCAAGCGGCGATCATTTGATTTCGCTTAAACCCAGCGCTTGAAGATCAGCGAGGTGTTGACGCCGCCAAACGCGAAGTTGTTGTTCATCACATACTGATTACTCATCTGCCGAAACTCGCCGCGCAGGTAATCGAGCTTGCCGCAGTGCGGATCGACCTCATCGAGGTTGAAGGTGTGCGCGTACAAATCGCGGTTCATCATTTCGATGCTGAACCAGGATTCCAGTGCTCCGCAGGCGCCGAGGGTGTGGCCGAGGAAGCTCTTCTGTGAACTGATCGGCATGTGTTCGCCGAACAGGCTGCTGGTCGCCAGTGTTTCGGCGATGTCGCCCTGTTCGGTCGCGGTGCCGTGACCGTTGACGTAGCCGATGTCCGATGGCTGCAAACCGGCGTCTTCCAGGGCCAGCTCCATGGCGCGGCGCATGGTGGCCTGCTCTGGACGGGTGGTGTGCTGGCCGTCGGCGTTGCTGCCGAAGCCGACGAGTTCGGCGTGAATGTGTGCGCCGCGTGCCAGCGCGTGTTCGAGCTCTTCCAGCACCAGCATGCCGCCGCCTTCACCGATCACCAGGCCATCGCGAGCGCTGTCGTAAGGGCGTGGTGACGTCTGCGGCGCGTCGTTTTTCAGGCTGGTGGCGTAGAGCGCGTCGAAGACCATGGCTTCGGTGGGGCACAGTTCTTCGGCGCCGCCGGCGAGCATCAAGGGCAAGCGGCCGAACTTGATCGATTCGTAGGCGTAACCGATGCCCTGACTGCCGCTGGTGCAAGCACTGGAAGTCGGGATCAATCGGCCGGTGAGGCCGAAGAAGATGCTGATGTTGGCCGCCGTGGTGTGCGGCATCATGCGCACGTAGGAGTTGGCGTTCAGGCCTTCGGCCACCGAGTTGAGCAGCATGTTGCCGAATGCCTTGATTTCGTCGGTGCTGCCGGTGGATGAGCCGCAGGCGACGCCCATGCGCCCGTCCTTGATCGAAGGGTCACCGAGCAAACCGGCATCGGCCAAAGCCTGTTCCGCCGCGCCGACGGCCAGGCGCGAGACGCGGCCCATGCTGCGCAGTTGTTTGCGGGTCCAGTGGCTCGGCACTTTGAAATCATCAATGGGACCTGCCAGGCGCGTGTTGAGCTCGGTGAAACGGTCCCACTCGTCCATGCGGCGGATGCCGCTGCGGTTGGCTGCGAAGTTGCCGGCGATGGTTTCCCAGTCGCTGCCCAGTGAGGTGATGCCGGCCATGCCGGTGACGACGACGCGCTTCATCAGCACAGGCCTCCGTTGACGGCCAGAACCTGCCGGGTGATGTACGACGCTTCCGCCGACATCAGGAAATTCACCGCGCCGGCCACCTCTTCCGGGGTGCCCATGCGCTGTGCGGGAATCATTTTCATCAGTTCTTCCACTGGCACGTTTTCGTCGAGCATGGCGGTGTCGATCAGGCCGGGTGCGACGCAATTGACGGTGATTTTGCGCTTGCCCAGTTCAATCGCCAACGCTTTTGCCGCGCCGATCAAACCGGCCTTGGAGGCACTGTAATTGACCTGCCCGCGATTGCCGATCAAACCGGAAACCGAGGTGATGCAAACGATTCGCCCGGCGGCGCGACGACGGATCATCGGCATCATCACCGGGTGCAGCACGTTGTAGAAACCGTCGAGGTTGGTGCGCATCACCACATCCCAATCATCCTCGCTCAGCGCCGGAAAAGCACCGTCACGCGTCAGGCCGGCGTTGAGCACCACGCCGTAATAGGCGCCATGGCTTTCCACGTCGGCTTCGAGAATGGCTTTGCAGCTGGCGCGGTCAGACACGTCGAATTGCAGGATGCGTGCGTTGCGGCCCAAGGCTTCGATTTCGGCCTTCACCCCTTCGGCGTCAACCAGGCCGCTGCGGCAATGCAGCACGATGTCATGCCCGGCCTGAGCCAGACGCAACGCGATAGCGCGGCCGATGCCACGGCTGGAACCGGTGACCAGTACGGATTCAGTCATGCCTGCGTTCCTTGTGAAAAGCCTTGTAAAGAGCTTTGTGGGGTTTCATGAAGATATTGAGCGGCTTGCGGCGGGCGAAACACGTTCAGACGGGCGGTAGCGTGAATGCCGGGGGCGTTGATGTGGCATTCGAACACGCCCATGCCGTTGTCGTCTTCCAGCGAACGCAGCCCATGGATAGTCAGCTCGGTGCCGGCGGGAAAGTGGTCGACATTGCATTCGAATTTGCGGGTGCCGAGCAGGAAGCCCAGCTCCACCGCATCGCCTCGCTGGCGCGCATGGCAGCCGGCGAAGGCGGCGACGCTCTGGGCCATCAGTTCGATGCCGACCCACGCCGGCAGGCTGCCGTCGGGACGGTTGAACAGGCCATCGGGCTTGACGGTGAGGCGGGTGTGGATCTGCTCGTCATCGAACGCGAGGATCTGATCGATGAGGATCATGTCGCCAGCGTGCGGCAGCAGTTCGGCGAGCGGCCAGTCAATCATGGGGCGTCTCCGATAATCAGGCTGACGTTATTGCCACCGAAGGCAAAGGAGTTGCTCATCAGGTAGCGAGGTGCAATGGACGCCAGGCGATCGGCCGGGGTCACCCAATTCAGGGCTGGCAGTTGCGGGTCAGGCTGGCCGTCCCAGACATGTGGCGGCAACGTATGTGTTTGATTGTCAGCGCTCAGGCTCAGCCAGCAGAACGCCGCTTCCAGCGCGCCGGCCGCGCCGAGGGTATGACCGGTCATCGGTTTGGTCGAAGAACACGGCACGCCGGCCGGGAACAAGGCCGACACCGCGAGGCTTTCCATGGCGTCATTGTGTTGGGTGGCGGTGCCGTGCAGGTTCAGGTAACCGATCTGTTCGGGTTGCAGGTTCGCGCGGCCCAGGGCTTTGCGCATCGCTTGCAGGGCGCCACGGCCGGTCGGTTCCGGCGCGGAAATGTGGTGCGCATCTGAGCTGGCGCCACTGCCGAGCAGTGCAATCGATGGTTTATCGCCAGCCACTTTGGTCATCAGGAACAGCACCGCCGCTTCACCGATGTTGATGCCGTTGCGGTTGACCGAAAACGGGTTGCAACGTTGTTCGGACACCGCCTCCAGCGCCGAGAAGCCGTTGAGGGTCAGCTTGCACAAACTGTCGACGCCGCCGCACAACACTGCGTCGCACAGGCCCAGGTCCAACAGGCGCTGGGCACTCATCAGCGCCCGGGCGCTGGAGGTGCAGGCGGTGGAAATCACATAGGCCGGGCCGCTGAGTTGCAGCCAGTCGGCAAGGAAATTCGCCGGTGCGCCGAGTTCCTGTTGCTGATAGTCGTAATAGTCCGGGAACTGATGTTCGCGGATGTAATGGGCCAGGCCGCGGCTGGCTTCATCGATGCCGGACGTGCTGGTGCCGAGGATCACGCCGATGCGGTCGCGGCCGTAGGTCTGGATCGCTTGATCAATGTCGTCGCGGATTTGCAGCGCCGCTTCCAGCAACAACTGATTGTTGCGGGTGCTTTGCTTCACCAGTTCCGCCGGGATCGGCGCCAGATCACCGCGCACTGCGGCCACCGGCAACGAACGTTCCGGCACCCAGCCAGACTCGATGCGCATGCCGGAGCAATCGCCGGCAAACAGGTTGCGCGCGACTTCGTGCTTGTCGCGGCCCAGGGCGCAGATCACCCCGAGGGCGTTGAGGTAGGCGGTCATGGTGTCTCACCGGACAGGGGCGTGACTTGGTACGTCGGACCTTTGGGCAGGTTCAATTCAAAGCTCATCGGTTGTGAATAACGGACTTCCCAGTACTCGGGCAGGGAGCGTTGTGCGCCATGCTGCCAGGCCGTTGGGTAGTTGCCGCGCAATTCATCCTTGGGCGTCAGCGCAAACACCAACGCCGCGAACAGCTCACGGGCTTCCGGGTTGGGCGGCAACAGGCCGTCCGCTTGCCATTGACCGTCGATCAGTTTCTGACGTGCCTGTGGAATGCCCAGCAGGTCCATCATCGACCAGCGAATGCCCGGGCCTTCACGCGCAATCACCAGCACCCAGTCCTGACGCTGGCCGTCCGCCAGACGCTGGATGTGCAATTGCTGCGGCAACGGCAGGTTCGGGGTTTGCTCGGGCAGCGGTGCCTTGCTGGCGCAGGCGCTGATCAGCAGGACCGCGCCAATGAGCAGAAATCGCATTAACACCGCCGCCCCTGTGGGAGCGGGCTTGCTCGCGAAGGCGGCGTTACATTCAACATTTATGTTGGCTGACCCACCGCTTTCGCGAGCAAGCCCGCTCCCACAAGGTGTGTACTTCGAGCGATTGACAGTGAACATCACACAGCACCTTCAAGCGGTTTGCGCGCCACCACATTGACCAGGGTTTCTTCCCGTTGGCCGAAGGGTTTTGGCTGGCGCAGACCCCAGCGTTCAAGCAGGCCGAAATCCTTGGCGCGACTCCACCACAAGTAAGGATAAGACACGTTGTGCGGGCCGAATTCGAAACCCTGGCGACGAATCATTTCAAGGTACCCGGCGGCGCTCTTCTGCACATGCATCGGATGGCGGAACAACCAACGGATCACCCAAGTATCAATGTAAGCCTCGGTGGATTCGGCGAACAGCAGATAACCGCCCGGCTTGAGTACACGGTAGAACTCGGCGAGCGCTTTGTCCTGTTCCACCAGATGATGGAAGGTCTGGTGACAGAACAACAGGTCGACGCTGGCATCCGGCACGGCCAGCGTGGCGCAGTCGCTGCCGATCAACTCCACGTCCATGCCCTGACGGGTGGCTTCTGCACCGCTCAGGTCGAGGCTGTGCGGGTCGGCGTCTACACCGATCAGGCGCTGTGGCGCAAAGGTCTGGCGCAGGTACTGGAACGACTTGCCCTGGCCGCAACCGGCATCCAGCAACACCGGATGGGCGGGCAACGGTTCGCTGAACAGGCTGCGCAGGTCATTGATCGCCACACGCAGCACATGGTGCTGCCAGGTGTGGCTGCGCAGGAACCAGAACCCGAAGCGTGTCTCCTCGACGTAGTTGTCGCTCAAGTAGCTCATGTGGCATCCCTTGCACAGAGTTCCGACAGCATCCGCAGCCGGCGTTTCGGTTCGGCGACGAACGGATTGCGTTCATCCCAGGCGTAACCGGCGAGGATCGAACTGATCATGCGGCGGATGTCCGGCGAGCTGTCCGGATGGAAAATCACGTCCTGGAACGTCCCGGCATACCAGCCTTCAACGTAGCAGCGGAAGGTGTCGACGCCGCGCTTGAGCGGTGTGGCGAACTCGGTTTGCCAGTCGACACGTTCACCTTGCAGTTGGCGATGCAGAACACCGGCGGCCATGCTCGCCGAACGCATGGCGATGGTCACGCCGGAGGAGAACACCGGGTCAAGAAACTCCGCCGCGTTGCCCAGCAGCGCAAAACCCGGGCCGTGCAGGGTTTTGACGTTGGCCGAGTAGCCGCCGATGGTGCGCGCCGGCGTATCCCACACCGCGTTGTTCAACACGCCGGAGAGGCTTGGCGTCTCGGCAATGAAACCGCGCAGGCAATCGTCCAGGTTCTCGGCACGACCGGCAAAATGCTCCGCCGCCGCGACCACGCCCACCGAGCAGCGGCCGTTGCTGAACGGGATGGTCCAGAACCAGACATCGCGTTTGGTTGGATGCGTGGTGACGAGGATTTTCGTGCGGTCGAAACCCGGGTGGTCGATGTGGTCTTCGACGTGGGTGAATACCGCCTGGCGCACCGGGAAATTCGAGGGTGCCTCAAGGTCGAGCAGGCGCGGCAGGACGCGGCCGTAGCCGCTGGCATCGAGCATGAAATCAGCCTCGACGCGGTACTCGCTGCCATCCTCGCGCTGCACGCCGAGCAGCGGTTTTTCCCGCTCGATATCGACGCTGACGATCGCTTCGCCATAGCGGATTTCCGCGCCTTGCAGCGCGGCTTGATCGGCCAGCAGTTTGTCGAAATCGGCGCGCTGGACTTGAAACGTGGTCGGCTTGCCGTTGCTGAAGGTGTCGCCGAAATCGAAGGCGCTGTACTGCTCGCCCCAGGCGAACGCCGCACCGGTTTTCAGCTGGAAACCTGCAGCGTTAACCGCCTCGAGCATGCCGGCTTCTTCGACGAAATCCAGGCAGTGCGACAGCAGGCTTTCGCCGATGGAGAACCGTGGGAAATGCTGGCGTTCGATCACTAAAACATCGTGACCCTTGCGCTTGAGCAGCGCGGCGGCGATGGCGCCCGATGGACCGGCGCCGATGATCACTACCTGACGACGTTCCATTTCAACGATTGGCATGGGGGCTCCTTGCCGGGACGGCAGCTTTCAAAGGGATTCGGTGCATGCCGGCCAATGCCGGCAGCAATGTCGCGATAAGACCCATCAGCATCAGCGCAAAGTACAGCGGCGGGCTGATGAGCTGTTGTTGCAGCAGCAGGTTGAGAAAGACGATCTCGCTCAAGCCGCGAATATTGAGCAGCACACTTTCGCGCCAGCGACTGGCGCCCGCAAACGAAGCGCCGGCCCAGCCAAGTCCCAGCCAGTTGCCCAGCAGTTTGCTGGCAATCGGGAACAGCAGCAGCGCAGCCAGTTGCGCCCAGCTCAGGCTGTCCATGGCGCTGTGGACGTTGATCTGCACGATGCCGAACGTCAGGATCAACGGGATCGCGATCCAGGTCTGCAGGCGATTCATCCACGCCGCCGGCATTGGCAGCACCAGCGGCACCTTCAGCGCGGCCATGCACAACAAGTAACCGATGCCGACAATCAGCGCATTGAGCTTGTAGTGCTCGGCCACCACCAGCAACGCGAAGAAACACCCGCTGTAGAGTCGTGGCTGGCGCAAGCCGAGTACCCGCAGCAGCAAGGGCACACATGCGCAGACCAAGGGCAGCAGCAAACTGCTCAGGTGCAGGCTGCCTTGGGCGATGGCGAACACGGTCCAGCACGTGAGGTCGATGAGGATCGCGGTTTGCACCAGGCGCCGGGTCGCGGCGACCGGGTAATCGATATGCCGAAGGTACAGGTACAACACCGGAATCGCGGTAATGGCGAACAGCAGGCCGACCGCTAAAGAGCTGATCCACGGCTGTGGCGGCAACAGCCAGATCGCTGTCGCGAGCCCGCCGGCGAACGGAATGCAGAAACTCGGCAGGGCGATTTTCAGGCTCTGGCGGTCCAGGCGCAGGTCGATCACGTCGCTGAGGATGTAGCCCAGCAACAGCGCGAAACTCAGGCTGTAGAGGTTTTTCAGCCAGATCGGTGCGACCAGCGTCGCGCCGCTCAAGTGCCACTGAGGTTCGATCCAGAAGTACATCAGCAGCGGCAAACCGACGGTGGCCAGCAACAACTGGCTGACGATCGGGATCAAACCGAAGTGGCGCCCGACACGCGTGGCCACGGCGAACAGCGCCAGGGCCATTGCCCAGAACAACACGACCATCACGCTGCAGACTCCGCGACCGTGGCCGCTTGCACGTGCCGTCCGGCCCACGGCGCGAGGATGAAGCTGAACGCCAGGCCGAGGCTCACCGACAACCCGAAGTTGCTCACCGCTGGCGTGCTGGACACGGCCAGCAATCCGAACGACAGCCACGTGGTCAACGCCGCCAGCAAGGTGCCCAGCAGGCTGACGGCGGCGCCGCCGACCTGTTCGCGCATGAGGATCGCGTAATCGACGCTGATCGCCGTCACCAGCAGCAGGCCGAACAGGCTGAACAACGTCAGCGGCTGTCCGAGCCAGCCGAGACTGGCGAGGCTGCACAGCGCCGCCAGCAACGGCAGGGCGACGATGCGCAAGGCGCCGCCAAGGCCGAACGGCAGGATCAGCACCAGTACGATCAGCACGCAGGAGGCGAGTTTCAGTTCCGCAGCGCTGATCTGGGTTTTGGCGAACACGTTATTCAATTCGCCCAGACGATCCACCAGTTCTACCCCCGGCAAGTCCAGCGCTTGCACCCGCAGCAGTGCAGGGTTGTTCAGGCCTTGCAGGCTGACCATCGCCGCCACGCCGTCTTCGGTCGGGCCCAGCCATAGCGTGCGATAGGGTTCGGCCAGCGGACCGGTCAGTGCGCTGTCGATGTCTTCGACCGGCAGGGCCTGCAACTTCGCCAATTCGGTTTTCAGTGCTTCGACCGGCACGCCGACGTCGAGCAGCGGTTGCCAGAACGCCGGCAACTTGTTCAGCGCTTCGCGCACTTGCCGTTGTTCGCTAGGCTGGCTGACCAGTTGGTTCAGCGATAGATAGCCTTGAAGTTTGTTCAGATTGACCAGCTGATCCAGCCGCTCGCTCAACGCGGTTTGGCGTTCGAGCAATGCTTGTTGATTGGCCGCTCGCACCAGGAAGAACTGGCTGGTGGGTTGGTAGCCGGTGATGCGCGCAATGGTCTGGGCTTCGTCGGTCAATTGCTGCGGTGCGCCGACCCATTGGCGAATATCGTTTTTGGTATCGAGCTGCAACAGACCGCCCACGCAGAAGGCAATCAGCAGCACCAGCAGCACGGGCGTACGGGCGATTTTCAACAGCCTTTCGCGCAGTGCCAGCAAATACTCGGCGACGCGCAATGGCCATTGCGCCGGGCGCAAATCCGAACCCTTGAGCAGCGCAGGCAACAGGCACACCGCAGACAGGTAGGCGCCGAGCAGGCCGGCGGCGGAGAACACGGCGATCTGGGTCAGGGCCGGGAAGGGGGTCCAGGCCAGCGCGAGGTAACCGATGCAGCTGGTGATCAGGCTCAGCGTCAGCCCCGGCAAGGTCAGGCGCAACGCCGGCCAGCTGTGCCAGGGTTTCAGGCTCCAGCTCTTGGACAAATAGTGCAGCGGGTAATCGACCGCGACGCCGATCAGGCTGGAGCCGAGCACCAGCGTCATCACATGCATATGGCCGAACAGCGCCACGCACGCCACCGCGCCAAACAGCATGCCCACCAGCACCGGGACGAAGGCCAGCAATACGCGCAAACGGCGGAAGGCCAGCAACAACAGCAACAGAATGCCGACAGTGGCACCGCCGCCGACCCAGGTTATCTCGCGTGTGGCTTGCCGCTGCCCGTTGGCCGCGTAGAGCAAACCGCTGGCGGCCAGCAGTTGCACGTCAGCCTGGGCCGCTTCTTCACGGCTGTGTTTGAGCAGATCGGCCACTTGCAGCGGCAGGTTCATGTCGAAAGCATTGCCGGTGGTGCGCGCCCGCAGCAACACCCAGCTCTTGCCATCGGCATCGGCAACCAGCGCGCCGCTGCCGATGTCCAGTTGCACCGAACCGTGTTGCGGCTGGCTGTTCTGGATGCGCCCGGTCAGGCCCAGCCAGTCATCCTGGCTCGCCACCAGGCTGAAACCGGTGAATGGGTCGAACAATGCCTGCACCCGTTGCTGGATGAACGCGTCGGGGTGCTCGATCAATTGTTGGCGATCCGCTGCCGAGAGCATCGCCAACCTGCCTTGCAGCAGTTGCGTGCGCAGCGCCGGCAAGTCGGCTTGCAGGGTCCACTGGACCTTTTCGAACAAACCGCTGGCCTGCCATTGCTCGCCCAGTTTCTGCGCCATGGCGACGGCTTGCTGGCGATCGGTGTGACCGACCAGCACCAGCATTTCGCGGTTCAGCGGTTCTTGCATGCGTTGTTCGGCGCGCAGTTCCAGCGCGTCCGGCGCCGTGCCCGGCACCAGTTCCATCAGGTTGGCGGACAGCGGCGCGCCGTCCCGCCATTGCCAACCGGCGAGCGCGAGCACCGCCAGCAGCAGGATCAGAAACAGCCGTGGAAGCGTGCGTTCACTCGGCAAAGTCATGTTGCTCCGCGTCGCTCAACGGTTGGGTGGCGGTGCTGTCCTGCATGCGCAGCAAGGTGCTGTCACCCTGGGTTTCCAGCAACTCGATGGTGTTCACCAATTCGCCACCGGTGATGTTGATCTGATTGAACACCTGCTTGAGCAGCAGAGAACGCGGGGTCAGCGTCAGTTTCCAGTTCTGCGCCTCACCGCTCAGCGACAGTTCGAAGTCCCGTTGCAGCCCGCTGCTGTCGCCTTGCAGCACGGCGAGGAACAAGCGGTTCTGCTCGGCGCCGGCACTCTTGCCAGGCAGCATTTGCCAGCCGCTGGCGTCACGTCGCGCAATGCCTTTGCCGGTGATGCGGTAATCCTGTTGCAGCGGCGTTTTCAGCAACCACAGCAGGCCGTGGTTTTTCGCGAGAACGAAGGTGCCCTTGCTGGTCAGCGGCTGGGGCAGGGCGCGCAGGTGTTTTTCCTGGATGAAGTGGCCGTGGATCACATCGGGTTTGGCCAGTTGATCGCTGAGCTGTTGCAGATCGAAGGCATGGGCCAGGCCTGGAATGCCCAGCAACAGGCACAACACTGTAGGAGCGAGCTTGCTCGCGAAAAACCTGAGAGCGCCGCGGAGTGTCAGGTGTCCCGCGTCATCGTTAACGAGCATCGCCGGCAAGCCGGCTCCTACAGGGGAGCGGGGGTGGCAGAAAATCATGACAGGGCCCTTGCGACGGCGTCGGTGAAGATCTTGGGTGAGGCGAGTTGCATCTCTCGGCTGCCCATGTCGACTGCAACCTGCACGGAGACGGCGCGGGTCAAGCGTTCGCCGGTTTCCAGGTCGCTGATCAGGTAGTTGATCTTCAGCCGGTTCTCCCACTCCACCAGATTGGCGCGCACGTTCAGCTTTTGGCCGAACACGGCACCACGCACATAGCGCAATTGCAGGTCGATCACCGGCCAGGCGTAACCCGACTCGGACATGGCCGTGTAGTTGTGGCCGATTTTATCCAGCAGCGCACAACGGGCGATTTCCAGGTATTTGATGTAATGGCCGTGCCAGACCACGTTCATGCTGTCGACGTCAAAGAACGGCACGAGGATTTCCGTATCAGTGTGAAGCACTCCCTTGCTACGCATGCAGCCTCCAGTGTTGCTCGGCAATCCGTTTCAGGCACAGGCGCAATTCGCCTTCCAGCGCGCGGTCTTCGATGACCGGCGGGAAGTCCTTGGCCAGCTCTTCATGCATGGCAGCAAGGGTCGGTGGCAACGGGCGCGCGTCCTCGGCCTTGCTGCGCAGCCACGCGCCCTGATTGGCGGCGAGCAGCGTGGCGGCAGCGACCTGTTCGGTCAGCTCCAGCACACGAATGGCATCGCGGGCAGCGATGGTGCCCATGCTCACCTTGTCCTGGTTGTGGCATTCGGTGGAGCGTGAAAACACGCTGGCCGGCATGGTGTTTTTCAGCGCTTCGGCGGTCCAGGCGCTGGTGCCGATCTGCACGGCTTTGAAGCCGTGGTTAAGCATCGCTCGATCTGCCGTGGCGCCGGAAAGGTTGCTCGGCAAGCCATGGTTGTAACGCTCGTCCACCAGCAACGCGAGTTGACGGTCGAGCAGGTCGGCCACGTTGGCCACCAGGTTTTTCAGGCTGTCCATGGCGAACGCGATGTGGCCGCCATAGAAATGCCCGCCGTGCAGCACGCGCTCGGCTTCGGCGTCGATGATCGGGTTGTCGTTGGCGCTGTTGAGTTCGATCTCGATGAACGAACGCAGCCAGTTCAGGCTGTCGGCCAAGACGCCGAGCACGTGCGGCGCGCAGCGCAGGGAATAACGGTCTTGCAGGCGATGCAGCGGCGCGGTCGGCGCGTCGATCGCCAAATCCTTGCGCAGCCACGCGGCGACCTGCATTTGCCCCGGATGCGGTTTGGCGGCGAACAGGCGCTCGTCGAAGTGCTCGGGATTGCCTTGCAGCGCGACCACGTTCAGCGCGGTGATGCGCGTTGCCAGTTGCAGCAGGTAATCGGCGCGGGCATAGGCCAGGCAAGCGAGGCCGGTCATGACGGCGGTGCCGTTCATCAGCGCGAGGGCTTCTTTGGGGCGCAGCACCAGCGGCTCCCAACCGAGTTCGCGGTGCACATCGGCGGCCTGGCGGCGTTCGCCACGGAACATCACTTCGCGTTCGCCGGACAAGGTCGCGGCGACATAGGACAGCGGCGTCAGATCACCGCTGGCGCCCACTGAACCTTCTTCCGGGATCAGCGGCAAAATGTCGTGTTCAAGGAATGCTTGCAGGCGTTCCAGCAGCTCGATGCGAACCCCCGACACGCCGTGGCACAGCGACTGCAAACGTGCAGCCAGCACCGCGCGGGTGGCTTGGGCGTCGAGCAGTTTGCCCAGGCCGCAACCGTGGAACGTGTACAGATGACGCGGCAACGCTTCGACGTGATGCAGCGGCACCGCGACCACGCAGGAATCGCCGTAACCGGTGGTCACGCCATAAATCACGCCTTCCTTGTCCAGCAGGGAATCGAGGAATCGTGCGCCCTTGGCGATGCGCTCGCGGTACGCAGGGTCAGCCTGCAACTGCGTCGGCACCTGACGGTTGGCCAAGGCCAGCACGTCTTCGATGCGCAAAGGGAGTTCGCCGAAGGTTACCGGCTCAAGCGTTGGCGTCGTCATCGGTCTTCCAGAAAGGGTAAAAGTTGAACCATTGTTGAGGTGCTTCGAGGCAATAGTGACCCAGGCGCTCGGCGTAGCGGGTCGCCCACTGATGAATGACCTGCTCGCGGTCGCTGCGCTTCCAGGTGATCGCATCGGCGAACGGTTCGAGGGTCAGTCGATAATCGCCGTCGGGTTTTTTCAGGCACAGCATCAGGTTGACCGGGCATTTCAACAGGCCGGCCAACAACCATGGCCCCTGCGGAAATTTTGCCGGATGGCCAAGGAAATCCACGGTCACGCTGCGCCCGCCGTGCAACGGCACGCGATCACCGGCAATCGCCAGCCATTCGCCGCGCTCCAGGCGCTCGTGCAGTTGCAGCATGATCACCGGGTCCAGTTCGCTGACCTGGATCAGCCGCAGATTGGTGGCCCCGGCTTCGCCCAGCAGACGATTGAACTGCTCGGCGTGCTTGGTGTGCACCAGCACGTTCATCGTGACCTTTTCGCCGATCTCCGCCAGCGCGCGGCAGACCTCGAGATTGCCCAGGTGTGCGCCCACCAGCAGTTGCCCGCGGCTGCCACGCAACTGATTGCGCAGCAACGCCGGGTCGACGATTTCGATCTGCTCGATGCTCAACTTGCCGTTCCACACGTCGAGTTTGTCGAGCATCGAATCAGCGAAGGCCATGAACTGACCGAATACCCGCCAATGGGTCGGACGCAATTCAGTGCGAGCGCTCCAGTCGGCGAGGCGTTGCTGGTATTGCCAGGCACTGCGGCGGGCGCTGCGACCGAACAGGAAAAAGTACAGAACGATGCCGTACAACAGCGGGCTCAACAGTCGGCGGCCAAGGACTTTGGCACCGAACGCAGTGAGCTTCATCAGCCAGAAACTGCCGCGCTCTTCGCGGTCGGCCCAATGCTTTTTGTCGACGTTGCTGCTCATGCTCGCCACCGCCGCCAGAGGATCACCGGCGCCCGCAGCAACATGCCGAAGAACAACCGGGTGTGCATGCTCGAAATCAGCACATTGTCGTGGAACATGCGGAAATGCGAGACGCCGTCCAGCGGGTAATGCACCTTGGTGGGCAGCCACTGCATCGGCTGATTGCGCCAGGACAGGCGCACCAGAATGTCCGAGTCGAAGTCCATGCGCTTGCCGACTTTGGCCGATTCGATCACGGCGAGGGTCGGTGACAATGGATAGACGCGGAAACCGCACATGGAATCGCGAATCTGCAACGACAAGGTGTTGATCCACACCATCACGTGCGTCAGGTAGCGGGCGTACAACCGACCTTTCGGCACACTGGCGTCGTATTGCGGATAGCCGCAGATCACCTCGCGCGGATGGGTGCGTGAGTGCTCGATGAACGTCGCGACGTCTTGCAGGTCGTGCTGGCCGTCGGCGTCCACCTGCAAGGCGTGGCTGAAGCCCAGGCGTGAGGCTTCGCGCAGACCGGTCATGACCGCGCCACCCTTGCCCTGGTTGGCGGCGAGGCGGATCAGGTAGACCATCTCGCGCTCAGCCAGGCGATCGAGCACCTTTGCGCAGGCCGGGCTGCTGGCATCGTCCACCAGAATGCATGGCAGGCCGCAGGTAATCAGGGCGTCGACCACCGTGGTGATGGCGGTTTCGTGGTTGTAGACGGGCACGACGGCGCAGGGGTTATGCATGTTGGCGTACACCTGGGAGACCGCGTTGCCCCATTCGCGAGCAAGCCCGCTCCCACATTGGAATTGTGCAAGACGTCCCCCTGTGGGAGCGGGCTTGCTCGCGATTGAGTGCGTAGCACTCACCAAATTTATGCATCACTCGAAGCCTCCAGCAAAATCCGCCCGCTGGAACACGTGGCGGTCTCGTTGCGATAGGCGAAATACAACTTGCTGCGTACCGGATCGAAACGCAGGTGTAACTGGATTTCATCGCCGGGGCGCACCAGTTGCTGGAACTTCAGCACTTCCATGCCGGCGAATTTTTCCGGCAGGTTCATCAACTGTTGGCCAAGGCTCAACGCCCAATCCACTTGCACCACGCCGGGCAATACCGGCGCCTGAGGGAAATGGCCGCTGAAGTAGGCGAGGTCCGGTGGCACCGCCAGTTGCAGGCTCCATTCGCCATCGGCTTCGACCTGCTCCAGCACTTGCGGCGCCTTTGGACGCGGCGCCAGCAACTGCGCTTCGACGTCGGCCTGAGGCAGTTTGCCCTGAGCGTTCAGCGGCAACTGCCGCAGTAAACGCCAACGTCGAGGCAAGGCAAGGGCTTCGCAATGCTGGCTCAAGTGTTGGCGCAATGCCTGAGTGAGGGTGCGTCGACCTTGATTGCGCAAGGCATGCAAACCTTGCTCGCTCAGCACCAGCAACGCACCCAGTGATGCGCGATTTTCCTGAACCACGCCCAGGCGCGCTTCGGCGACCCAGTCGTGGGCCATCAGCGCGTGTTCCAGCATCGGCAAGGAGATACGTTTTTCTTCCAGTTTGACGATCCGGTCCAGACGGCCCAGCAATTCGAAGCGGCCATCGGCAGCGATTCGCGCGGCATCCGCGGTGTGTTCAATATGGCCGGGCGGCAGGTACGGCGAGGCAATGAGCAGCGCGCCATCGCTGTCCTGGCTCAATTCGATGCCGGCAAACGGCTGCCACAAATCAAGTCCCTGGCGCCAGGCAATGCCGCCGGTTTCCGAGCTGCCGAAGATTTCCGTCGGCCACTGTTGCAGGCGTTGCTGCAGGCTTTGCGCCGCCTCGGCCGGCAATGCGCCGCCCGAGGAAAACACCCGACGAACCGCGCTCAAGGCCGGCCAGTCGAGGTTGTCGCCCATGCGTTTGAGCAGCGCCGGGCTGGCGACCCAGGCGAAGGCCGGGTGTTCGCGGCTGGCGCGCTGCAAATCTTCCGGAAAGGCCAGTTGCTTGCGCACGAACGAGCGCCCGGCACACAGCGGCCACAACACCCGAAACAGCAAACCGTAGATGTGTTGGGTGGCGACGCTGCCGATGATGCAGGCTTCAGCCAGATCGGCGCCCCAGAGGTGTTCCAGAGCTTCGACTTCATTGGCCAGTTGGCGCAGGTTTTTGTCGATGCGTTTGGGTGCGCCACTGGAGCCGGAGGTGCACAGGCTAAGCGTGCAGCGATCCAGGTCCAGCGCTGCTGCACTTAGCGGCGCATGGCGATAGTCGCTCAACTGAACGTCATCGGCCTGATCCGTCAGCCACAGATCGACTTCGCTCGACCAGCGCTGGCGCGTCTGGGGTTGCAGGTCGGCAGGCAGCAACACGCTGACCCCGGCCCGCCAGGCGCCAAGCAGGGCAATTGCCAGGTCGGCGGCGTCTTCCAGATGCACGGCAATGCGCTGCACACCCTGCGCTTGCAGGCCGGCGGCCAGGCTCAGGGCCTGTTCGCACAACTGTGCGTGATTCAGCACCGGCCCGGCCGTTACGGCGCGTTCCGGCTGAGCCTTGAGCAACAGGTGCTCAAGTTTTATCCAATTCATGGGTGGCCTCGTACCCGTTGTCGTATAAGCCATTCAATGGCAAACATCAGGCCGATCAATCCATAGGAGATCAGGCCGGTGTACAACATCCACCAACTCAGCGGCGCCCAGAGGGTCAGGGCGGCGGCGCACAAACCGTTGCAAAGAAAAAACCAGCACCAGGCAATGGTGACCTGGCGGGTGTAACGAATGGCCTTGGCCGGCAAGCGTGGCTCACGCAGGCGGGCCAGACGCTCGATCATCGGCGGGCCGAATTTCAGGCTCAACCCGAACAGCACCAGCATGAAGCCGCTGATCAGCACGGGGTACCAGCGCAGCATGGCAGGGCTGTCGAACAGGGCGAGCAACAGGCAAAACACGATGGCGACGATGGCCATCCACAGGCTTCCTGGTCGCCGCACGCCCGTCACCGCTCGCGCCAGCCACAGGCTGCCCAGCAGCAGGCCGAACTGCCACGGGGCGAAATGCTCCATGCCGAAATACACCGCGAAAGGGTACAGCAGCCCCGCGAGCAGCAGGCCGAGGCCGATCAGTCGACTCATGCGGCCGGCTGAACCAGACGGTAGACCGCCTCGACGACGTCGCTGACGGTACGCACCGATTTGAATTCTTCGGCGGCGATTTTCTTGCCGGTCTGGCGTTTGATGTGATCGATCAGGTCGACCGCGTCAATGCTGTCGATTTCCAGGTCCTGGTACAGGTTGGAGTCGAGGCTGACACGTTCTGGATCCAGCTCGAAGAGTTCGACCAAGGCATCGCGCAAGGTGTTGAAAATGTCGTCACGAGTTTGCATGGTCCGGTCTCAAGCTGCCTGTTTTGCAGTGACGAACGCCGCAAGGCTCGCCACGTTGCTGAAGTGATTGCGGGTGTCCTTGGCGTCGGCATCGATTTTGATGCCGTACTTTTTCTGGATCGCCAGGCCGAGTTCCAGGGCGTCGACGGAGTCCAGGCCCAGGCCTTCACCGAACAGCGTCTGGTCATTGCCGATGTCTTCGACGCTGATGTCTTCGAGGCCAAGGGCATCGATGATCAACAGTTTTATTTCACGGTGCAGATCGCTCATCTTCGGCGAGCTCCTTAATAAAGTAGTGATGCAGGTAATCATTGAGCTTGCGCGAGGCTTGAGGCGCCGGGCCTTGTGCAGCGAAGGCCTGTGGGTCTATATCGGCCCCGACACGGAAACTGAAGTGCACGCGACGTTTAGGGATCCGATACCAGGGTTCAGCCTTGGTCAAAGTGGTCGGGCTGACCTTGATGACCACCGGTGTGAGAATTTTCGCACCGCGCAGTGCGATCGACGCCGCACCCCGATGGAAGGCGGGTGCTTCGCCGGGCTGGGTGCGGGTGCCTTCGGGGAAAATGATCAGGGTCTGGCCGCTTTTCAGCGCGTCGGCCGCGGCGTCGAGCATGTCCATGCTGCCGTCGTTGCTGATGTATTCGGTGCAGCGTAACGGGCCACGGGTGAAGGGGTTTTCCCACAGGCTGCTTTTGACCACGCAGTTGGAATGGCGCACCAGGCCGATCAGGAACACCACGTCGATCAGCGACGGGTGATTGGCGATGATCATTTGCCCGGGGCGGCCGAGTTTTTCCGCGCCCTCGATGTCGTAGGTCAGCACGCCGGTGCGGGCCATGAACCGGACGAAAAACCAGAAACAGCGGCTGACGGTTTGCCGCGCACGCAAGCGGTGCGTCTGCGCATCGCCGGGCAGACAGCCCAGCACCGGGAATACCACCAGGCGCAGGCAAAGCCCGCCCAATCCGAAGAGGGTGAAGCTTGCGGCGGTGGCCAGCAAACGCCAGTAATAGGCGTCGCGGTTTTTTTCGGTTACCGATTGCGTTGCCAGTTCCATACACGATTTTTCCAGGCATGTTGGCAGGTGGTCTGCTGGCCCAGCAGGGTACGCAAGAGATTCAGGGCATGGGGCCAGTGGGCTTTGGACAACTCATCCGAAGTGCTGTTCAAGGACAGTTGCCAGTCATTGCCCGGTGTGAGCAACAAAGCCACCGCGTAGGGAAAGGGCACGTCGTCGATCCAGGTCGAATAGGCTTCGGGTGGCTGCTCTTCGGTGACCACCAGCAGGACGGCGGGCGCTCCTTCGCCAAGCAGCGCCGCAGCCTCTAGCATGCCGTGTTCAAGGCCATCGCCGGCCGCAGCCAGCGCGGTCATTTCGCTGGTTTCGCCGCGCATGATCGACCACAGGCCGATGACTGCGTTGTGCACAGACAGGCTGAACTGAGTCGGCGACAGGGGCTGGTCGGCGGCCAGATCGCTGAGGATTTCGAAGGTGCGCGGGGTTTCGCCGTGGCGGGAAATAAAGACCAACGGTAGGTCAGGGCGACCATCGGCCAACGGCCAGCCGACACTGAACGCCATCCGCGCCAGACGGCTGAGCCGCCGCCGTTGCATGGCCGGCAGAAACGAGACGTCGGGGGCGGCATCGCAGCTTGGCAGCACGACCGGTTGTCGGCTCCAGGCCTGCCAATCGTCCACGCTTTCGAGCCCAGGGGCCCACGCGCGCCATTGGGCGATGTTGAAGTTGATCACAGACATTCATCCCGCCCCTGCGGGCTTTCTTGACGCGGCAAGTCGCAAAATCGGCGATTCACCTGACGTGACGCTGAGCGTCGAGTGGCGCGCATTATCCCGTTGCGGCGAGCGCGTAGCAAATGCTGGTTACATTTTGCTCAACGAAATGTACCGATTGGTTCGTGAAAAGCTGTCGTTTGGCCATTATTCACATCGGTGGACGGATGTCTGCCGGCGCCGAGAGCATTTTTCCGGACAAGAAGGCGGCTTTTTCAGTGAGTGTTTGCACCTGACTGCGTAGTCCCTGTGCCGGCGAGGTAGCTAAGCGACGCCGTGGACTACTACACTCGGTCATTCTTTGATACACGGAGGTTTTGACATGCGGCGCGTGGTATTCAATCAGAAAGGCGGCGTAGGCAAATCCAGCATTGCCTGCAATCTGGCGGCGGTCAGTGCCAGCGAGGGCTATCGCACCCTGTTGGTGGATCTTGATGCTCAGGCCAATTCGACCCAGTACCTCACCGGGCTCACCGGTAATGACATTCCGATGGGGATTGCCGACTTCTTCAAGCAAACGCTGTCTTCAGGCCCGTTTTCGAAGAAAAACCAGGTCGATATCTACGAAACCCCTTTCGACAACCTCCACGTCATCACCGCCACCGCCGAACTGGCGGACTTGCAACCCAAGCTTGAGGCGAAACACAAGATCAACAAGCTGCGCAAACTGCTCGACGAGCTGGCCGAAGATTACGACCGGATCTACCTCGATACGCCGCCAGCACTAAACTTTTATGCGGTTTCTGCCTTGATTGCCGCCGATCGTGTGCTGATCCCCTTCGACTGCGACAGTTTCTCGCGTCAGGCACTGTACGGTTTGCTGGCGGAAATCGAAGAATTGAAGGACGACCACAACGAAGGGCTGGAAGTGGAAGGCATCGTCGTCAACCAGTTCCAGGCCCGCGCCAGCCTGCCCCAGCAGATCCTCGACGAGTTGATTGCCGAAGGGCTGCCCGTGCTGCCGGTGTACCTGGGCACTTCGGTGCGCATGCGCGAATCACACCAGGCCAACACGCCGCTGATCCACCTCGACCCACGGCACAAGCTGACCCAGCAATTCGTCGAGCTGCATAGCCTGCTGGAAAATGCCTGATCTTCCCGGCACCACCGAACCCCTGTGGGAGCGAGACCGGCTTGCCGGCGATAGCGGTGTGTCAGACAACATCAATGTTGAATGACAGATAGCAATCGCGAGCAGGCTCGCTCCCACAATTGATTGCGGTGTTCTTAAATCCCTTGGCTACGCAACCAGCTCATCAACTGCGGCAACGGAAACGCCCCGCTCTGGCGTGCCACTTCCCGGCCGTTCTTGAACAGAATCAGGCTCGGAATCGAGCGAATCCCCAACTGCGCCGACAACTGCTGATTCGCCTCGCTGTCCAGCTTGGCCAGCCTGCATTTGCCCGCCAACTGACTGGCCGCCTGCTCAAACACCGGCGCAAACGACTTGCACGGCCCGCACCAGTCCGCCCACACATCCACCAGCAACGGCAGATCGCCCTTGATCTGACTGGCGTAATCACCTTGTTTCAATTCGAAAGGCTTGCTCAGCAAGACCTCGGCTTTGCAGCGCCCGCATTTCGGCTGATCGCCGAGGCGCTCGGCGGGGATGCGGTTGAGGCCGTTGCAGTGGGGGCAGGGGATGAGGAGTGGTTCGGACATAATCGGGCTCTGAATAAATGGGTAATCAGTGAAGCTGATCTGGAGTCGAAGTCGGTGGTTATCAAGGCGACATTCCGTAAGTCACTCAAGAGGAACAACTGATCTCCAAATGCTTCCCCCACTCCGGCGGCCGTTCGGCGTAACCCTCCATCCCCGGTTGCTCCTCGAACGGATTGCTCAGCACCGCATGCAGCCGGCGAACCTCTGAATAGTCGCCGCTCTCCGCCGCGTCGATGGCTTTCTGCGCCAGGTAGTTGCGCAGGATGTAGAGCGGATTGACCGCGTGCATCCGTTGGCGGCGTTGTTGCTGGTCAACTTCACCTTCGCGGGCAACACGGGCGACATAGCGTTCTGCCCAGGCATCAAAGCCCTTGATGTCGACGAAGTCGTCGCGCAAGCGGGCGACGGCCTGTTCGGGTGACTCGTCGCCGAGGCGGCGGAAGAACAGGCTGTAATCGACGCCGCTGTTCTGCATCAGTTGCAGCAATTGCTCCAGCAGTTTCTGGTCATCGTCTTCAGCGGTGGTGAAGCCGAGGCGGCGGCGCATCAGGTCAAGGTAGTGAGCCTGGAACAGCGGCAAATACAGGCCGAGGGTTTCGCGCAGGGCTTCGACGCTGATGAACGGCGTCAGCGCCTGGGCCAGGGCGCTGAGGTTCCACTGGCCGATCGGCACCTGGTTGCTGAAGGAATAACGGCCCTGATCATCGGAGTGGTTGCAGATGAAGTTGGCGTCGAAGTCATCGAGGAAGGCGAACGGGCCGAAGTCGAAGGTGATGCCGAGGATCGACATGTTGTCGGTGTTCATCACGCCGTGGCAGAAGCCATAAGCCTGCCATTTGGCGATCAGCTCGGCATTGCGCTCGACGACTTCGCGGAACATCGCCAGGTACGGTTCTGGCTGTTCGAGGCATTCCGGGAAGTGCATGGCCAGCAGGTGCTCGCCGAGCTCTTTCTGCTTTTCGGGGCGTTTGGTGTAGTAGAAATATTCGAAATGCCCGAAGCGCACATGGCTCGGTGACAGGCGCAGGATCATGGCTGCGCGTTCCTGTTTTTCGCGCCACACCGGCGTGTCGGAGCCGATCACGCACAACGCGCGGGTGGTCGGGATGTTCAGGGCATGCAGCGCTTCGGACGCAAGAAACTCACGGATCGACGAACGCAGCACCGCACGGCCATCGCCCATGCGCGAAAAAGGCGTCTGACCGGCGCCCTTGAGGTGCAGGTCCCAATGCTCGCCGGCCTCGTTGTAGACCTCGCCCAGCAGCAGTCCGCGACCGTCGCCCAGTTGTGGGTTGTAGGAGCCGAACTGATGCCCGGAATAGACCATCGCCCGCGGAATCGCATCGGCCCACAGCTTGTGGCCGCTGAACAGCTCGGCGAACTCCGGGGTTTCGGCCACGGCCGGATCAAGGTCGAGCAGCGCCATGGCGGCAGGGCTCGCGACGACCAGGCGCGGATTGTCGATGGGCTCGGGCAGTACGTGGGCAGAAAACGTATCGCCCAGGCGATCGAAGCGATTATCGAAGGTCAGTTCGTCGAGGGCTTTCACCGGCCATCTCCAGCAGAATGTCCGAGCATTCTGCTAGGGATAGGGCGGTTAGTCGAGTTTGGCGGGCGGCGGCTCTTGCAGCGGTTTGCCGTCGGCCATCGGCACGATGGTTTTGGCTTCCGGCTCGATGGGCACCATTTTGTATTCCTGGCCGTGCAGGTTCTTCAGGTAAACCTCCATCTGCCGGAACGAAATGTTGATGTGCTGCTTCTTGAACTCGCGGTTGATGAAGCGGTTGACCTCATCGAGTACCGGGTTGCGGTCGCCGAGGTCACGCACATGCATGCGCAGCTCGTGGTCGAGGGTGCTTTCGCCGAAGTTCAGGAAGTACACGTGCGGTTCCGGATCCTTCAGCACGCGCGGGTTGTCCCGGGCGGCTTTGAGCAGCAGTTCTTTCACCAGGTCCAGGTCCGAACCGTAATCGACGCCGAGCTTCAAGGTCACCCGGGTAATGGTGTCGGTCAGTGACCAGTTGATCAGTTGCCCGGTGATGAACGTCTTGTTCGGGACGATGATGTCCTTGCGGTCGAAGTCGGTGATGGTCGTGGCGCGGATGCGGATCTTGCTGACCGTGCCCGACAGGTTGCCGATGGTGATCGTGTCGCCGATCCGCACCGGGCGTTCGAACAGGATCATGATCCCGGAGATGAAGTTCGCGAAAATCTCCTGCATCCCGAAGCCAAGTCCCACCGAAAGCGCCGCCACCAGCCACTGCAACTTGTCCCAGCTCACGCCGAGCGTGGACAGGGTCGAGACGAAACCGATGCCGGCAATCACGTAAGACAGCAGCGTGGTCGTGGCGTAGGCGCTGCCCTGCGCCAGGTTCAGCTTCGACAATACGAACACTTCCAGCAGCCCTGGCAAGTTGCGCGCGAGGGCGAAGGTGATGCCGATGATGATCAGCGCCCCCAGCATGTCACCGATGCTGATTGGCACCATGCTCATGTTGGCGCCGGTGCCGCTGGTGTATTCGTAGAGGGTGATGTTGTCGAGGTACGAGAACACCGAAATCAGATCGGACCAGACCCAGTACAGCGCAGCGATGAAGCCGCCGAGCAGCGCCAGGCGAATCAGGCGCAACGACTGCTCGTTGACCTTCTCGATGTCCAGGGTCGGCTCTTCGATCACCGCTTCGCCATCGCCGGCCTCTTTCGCTGCCTGACGTTTGGCCAGGGCGCGCTGGTACGCGAGACGGCGTGCCGCAACGCTCAGGCCGCGGACGAACGTGGCTTCGATCACCAGCCAGAACATCAGCAGGTAAAGCGTGTTGATCAAGCGGTCGCTGAGCTTCAGCGCGGTGTAGTAGTAGCCGAAGCACACCGCCACGAACAACGCGACAGGCAGGACGGTGAACATGACCCCGACCGCTTTGCGGAACAACGAGGCGTTTTCGTGCGTCGGGCTGCTGATCAGCAATCGACTGAGCAGCCAGGTCATCAAGGCGTAGCAGATCAGTACGACCGGCATGCCCAGCACGTCATCGGCCAGCCCCGCCGGTTGCAGCTCGGCAACGGCCACCACCGCAACCAACGCCATGACCACCAGCCCGAGACGACGGACCCAGCCCTGGAGGAATTCGACCTGAGGCTTTTCCCAGCGGAAATGCAGTTCGGCGACGCCGCCCGGCGCGAGGATCCGGTAGGCGGTGTAGAACACCAGCCAGGCCTGAGCCATTTGCAGCAGCGCCGCGCCCATGTTGGCGTTCTGCCCCCGAGCGTCGATTTGCAGGGCCAGGCCACACAGGGCCAGGCCCAGCGCAACCGGCAATGCCAGCAGAATATTGACCAGAATCGCCTGCGGCGTGTGCAACTGGCTGTCACGTTTGAAGTGGCCGATGTCCTGGTGAACCTTGTTCAGTCGGGCATACAGGCTTTTGCGCCGCCACAGCAGGGCGCCGATCACCAGTACCAACGGTAGAAACAGCAACGGTCGCTGAGTCAGGCCGTCAATCAATTCACTCACGCTCGACGCCAGCGGCAGGGTCGCCACCTGGCGTTGCAGACGTTCCGGCACGCCGCGCATCCATTCAAGATCGAGCGGCTTGTTGCTGGGAATCCAGAACATCTGTTCGTCGAGGGTCGCCCGCAGGCTTTGCGCGGTGCTGAGCAGTTGTTTCTGATTGAGTTGCAGCGTGATCGATTCGTTGAGCACCGCGCTCAGTTCGCGGTTCAGCCGCTCCAGCAGGTCGGCGCGGGTCGTGGCCAGTTCCAGCAGGCTCTTGCGCAGTTGCGGGGTGACTTGCTCGGGTGGCTGAGTCGACAGCAGGTTGTCGACATAGGTCGCCGGGTTGCTGAGCAATTCCCGTTGCTGGCTGACTTCGAACTGATACAGGCGAATGTCGGCGATCTGGTCGGCCAGGTCGCGGTCGACCTTGAGGCGCGGCAGGCCCTGTTTCTGTTTGTAGAGGATTTTCGACAGCAGCAGGCTGCCCTTGAGCACGCTGATTTGCTCGTCGAGGGCCGAATCGCTCTGGGTTACGTTGTCGAGTTGCTGCTTGGTTTGCAGGTTCTGCTGGGTGACTTCGTTGAGACGGTCGGTGCTCTTGAGCAGGTAGTCCGAAAGCTTCAGGTTTGCCGCACTTTCGGTGGCCAGCAGGGCGCTGCCGCCGGACTTCTGCGCTTCGATGGACTGCTGCGTCACCGTCTCCTGGGACTGGGCCAGGCGTTTCTGGTTGATCAGGTTTTGCAGCTCCTGGATTTCGCGATCCAGGCGGTCGGATTTTTCCGAGAGCAAGTCATGCTGGCTGTTGCCCAGGTCCTGCAACTGACTGTTGCCGGCCAGTTCCTGGCGACGTAGCGGGATCAGTGCATTCAGTGCCGCGAGTTCGGCATTGAGCAGGTCGCGCTGTTCGCTGCTCAAGGTCTTGCCGTTGTCTTTGCCGGCCTTGAGGATGTTATTGATCTGCTGGATGCGCGTCTGGCTGGTGGAAATTTCAGCCTGGGCGCGCTCAGGGCGGGTCTGGGCGGTAATGACCAGGCTGTTCGCATCAGCGAGGGCTTTCTGCAGATCACTTTGCTGGGTCGCGCGCTCGGTCAGCATCTGCTCGAGCTGCTGCACGGATTCTTTGCCATAGCGTTGCGCCACGGGGATGGCGCTGCTGGCTTTGAGGCGCGTCAGTTCGCGCTGGTTCTCGATGTTCTGCTTGGGCGCGGTAGCGAGTTGCTGCTTGAGATCGGCCAGCTTGCGCTCGTAATCACGCTTGTTGTTGAGCTGGGTCAGCGTGCTTTGCAGCAACGTTTGCAGGGCTTTCTGATCGGCTTCCGGCAGTTTGCGGTCGGCGATCTTGTCCAGGCTCGCCTGCACGGCTTCGCTGGACGGTGGTTCCGCCGCTTGCAGGGTGCCGACAGACAGACTCAAGCCCAGCAGGGCCATGATGAAAAAGGTGCGCAGGGTTGACATAGAGACCGATCGAAAACGAGACGAAGAATGAAGTTTAGAGGAAGAGTCCCGGACCCGGGCGACTTCCTTCGGGGAATCTGACGCCCACTTTGCCGATCTTGTTCCCTTCCATGACCGCGACGGTCCAGATGGTGTTGTTCCACTCCACCTGGTCACCCACGACTGGCGCACCGCCCACTTTGTGAGCAATGAAGCTGGCCAGAGTCATATCCGGATCGATGCCTTCGACTTTCAATCCGTACAGGGCAGCAACCGCCGCCAGCTGGGCATCTCCTTCGAGTACGAAGTCGCCGAAGAAACGCAAATCGAGGCCTCGTTGAGGCGCCTGGCTAAACAGTTTTCCAAGGGCCGGCAGGTTGTGTTCGTGCCCGATTACGCAGAGCAAATCATCGACTTCGAGCACCGTACTACCCGACGGATGGAGCAGTTGCTGGCCACGAAACAGTGCGGCGATGCGTGTGCCTTCGGGCATTTTCAGTTCGCGAAGGGGCGAACCGATGCACCATTTTTCGGCACCGAGGCGATAAACGAACAGCTCCCACTCGCTGGTGACATGCACTTCCAGGGCTGAGCGCGAGATCGGCGCAGGTTCCGGTGGCACCGTCACCTTTAACAGTTTGGCGATCCACGGCAGGCTCGTCCCCTGTACAAGCAGCGACACCAGCACAATAAAGAAGGCGAGGTTGAAGTAGAGCTGGGCGTTGGGCAGGCCGGCCATCAGCGGGAACACCGCCAGAATGATCGGGACCGCGCCGCGCAGGCCGACCCAGGAAATGAAGGCTTTCTCTCGACCGTGGAAGGCCTTGAAGGGCAGCAGGCCGACCAACACCGACAGTGGCCGTGCAAACAGGATCATCCACAGCGCCAGGCCCAGCGCGGGCAGGGCAATCGGCAGCAAGTCGTGCGGCGTGACCAGCAGGCCCAGCACCAGGAACATGCCGATCTGCGCCAGCCACGCCATGCCGTCGAGCATGTGCAGAATGCCGTGGCGGCTGCGTACCGGACGGTTGCCGATCACCAGGCCGCACAGGTAAACCGCGAGGAAACCGCTGCCGTGCAGGGCGTTGGTCAGGGCGAACACCACCAGGCCGCCGGCGATCACCAGAATCGGATAGAGGCCGGTGGCCAGATTGATCCGGTTGACCAGTTGCAGCATCAGCCAGCCGCCACCGAGCCCGATCACGCCGCCGATGCCGAACTCGCGCAGCAGGTGGGTCAGCAGGCTCCAGTGCAGGCCGGTCTGGCCGCTGGCGAGCATGTCGATCAGGGTGACGGTGAGGAACACCGCCATCGGGTCGTTGCTGCCGGATTCGATTTCGAGACTGGCGGTGACCCGTTCGTTCAGGCCTTTGCCGCCGAGCAGCGAGAACACCGCCGCAGCATCCGTGGAGCCGACGATGGCGCCGATCAGCAGGCCCTGAATCAGGTTCAGATCGAACAGCCAGGCCGCGGCCATGCCGGTCAGCCCGGTGGTGATCAACACCCCGACCGTGGCCAGCGACAGCGCCGGCCATAACGCCACACGAAAACTCGACACCCTGGTGCGCAAACCGCCGTCGAGCAGGATCACCGCCAGTGCAAGGTTGCCGACCAGATAGGCCGTTGGGTAGTTATCGAAAATAATCCCGCCGCCATCGACGCCGGCGGCCATGCCCACGGCCAGGATGATCACCAGAATCGGGATACCGAGGCGGGACGAAAGTGAGCTCACCAGAATGCTCGCACCTACCAGCAACGCGCCGATCAAGAACAGGCTGTTGATGGTCGTCGCATTCAAAGGCAATACTCCAGAAAGCTGAAAGGCGGGCACACACTGACCATGCAGTCTGCGTGCCAGCGATTCTAACCTGTTGAAATGTGATGCTGTCAAAAAGCTTTTGCAGATCAAAAGCCCTACGCATGATCCGTCTACACGCGATCCCTTGTAGGAGCCGGCTTGCTGGCGATGGCGATTTCACAGACGCCATCGCC
>NZ_JAGYFZ010000022.1:0-75353 GCF_019946675.1 Pseudomonas sp. BF-B-15 | reverse complement strand
GCTTGCTGGCGATGGCATCACTGCGGTTTCACAGTTTCACCGTGGTGATGCAATCGCCAGCAAGCCGGCTCCTACAGAATGGGGGCCGATCCACCTACAGGGCTTGAAGCATGCCGCAACCGTTCATTTTTCGTACCGTCGACCTGGATGGCCAGACCCTCCGCACGGCAGTACGCCCCGGCAAGCCTCACTTGACGCCCTTGCTGATATTCAACGGCATCGGCGCCAACCTGGAGCTGGTGTTTCCGTTTGTCGCCGCATTGGACCCGGACCTCGAAGTCATCGCTTTCGACGTGCCCGGTGTCGGCGGTTCGTCGACGCCGAACCGGCCGTATCGTTTTCCGGGCCTGGCCAAACTCACGGCGCGGATGCTCGATTATCTCGATTACGGGCAAGTGAACGTGATCGGTGTGTCATGGGGTGGCGCCCTCGCCCAGCAGTTTGCTTACGACTACCCCGAGCGCTGCAAGAAACTGGTGCTGGCGGCAACGGCGGCAGGTGCGGTGATGGTGCCGGGCAAACCGAAAGTGCTGTGGATGATGGCCAGCCCACGGCGCTACATCCAGCCATCGCACGTGATCCGCATTGCGCCGATGATCTACGGCGGCTCGTTCCGTCGCGATCCGACACTGGCGGCCAGCCATGCGGCGAAGGTGCGCTCGGCAGGCAAGCTCGGTTACTACTGGCAGCTGTTCGCCGGGCTCGGCTGGACCAGCATTCACTGGCTGCACAAGATCCACCAGCCGACGCTGGTGCTGGCCGGCGACGATGACCCGCTGATCCCGTTGATCAACATGCGCGTGCTGGCCTGGCGGATTCCCAATGCCCAGTTGCACATCATCGATGACGGGCACCTGTTCCTGATCACCCGCGCCGAGGCCGTGGCGCCGATCATCATGAAGTTTCTCGAGGAAGAACGGCAGCGCGCCGTGATGCATCCGCATCCGGCTCCATCGGGCGGCTAACCGACTTATCGTCGGTCGGCAGGACGCCGCGCCGCGCAACAACCCGTTACAGCGTCTATGGTGTTCTGGTTCGGTGTGTTTGTATTTGGCCTGAAGACGAAGGAGTGTTGAGTCATGCGCGACAAGCCAGCGAGGGAATCTTTACCGACTCCCGCAGCGTTCATCAACGCACAGAGTGCGATTACCGGCCTGCGTGGTCGGGATCTGTTTTCGACCCTGCGCAGCGTTGCCGCCCATGGTTTGCGCAACCCCGTGCACAGCGCCCGCCATGCGTTGAAGCTGGGCGGTCAACTGGGGCGCGTGTTGCTGGGCGAAACCCTGCACCCGACCAACCCCAACGACAATCGCTTTGCCGACCCCGCATGGAGCCTCAACCCGTTTTATCGCCGCAGTTTGCAGGCCTACCTGAGCTGGCAGAAACAGGTCAAAAGCTGGATCGACGAGAGCAACATGGACCCGGACGATCGCGCCCGCGCCCACTTCGCGTTCGCTTTGCTCAATGATGCGGTGTCACCGTCCAACACCCTGCTCAATCCGCTGGCGGTCAAGGAAATCTTCAACTCCGGCGGCAACAGCCTGGTGCGTGGCATCAGTCACCTGGTCGATGATTTCCTGCACAACGACGGCCTGCCCAGGCAAGTGACCAAGCAGGCCTTCGAGGTCGGCAAGACGGTCGCGACCACCACCGGCGCCGTGGTGTTTCGCAATGAGCTGCTGGAACTGATCCAGTACAAGCCGATGAGCGAAAAGCAGTATTCCAAACCGCTGCTGGTGGTGCCGCCACAGATCAACAAGTACTACATTTTCGACCTGAGCCCGAACAACAGCTTCGTCCAGTTCGCCCTGAAAAACGGCCTGCAAACCTTCATGATCAGCTGGCGCAACCCGGATGTGCGCCATCGCGAATGGGGCCTTTCGACCTACGTCGAAGCCGTCGAAGAAGCGATGAATGTATGTCGGGCGATCACCGGCGCCCGGGAAGTCAACCTGATGGGCGCCTGCGCCGGCGGGCTGACCATTGCCGCACTGCAAGGTCATTTGCAGGCGAAGCGGCAACTGCGCCGTGTATCCAGCGCAACCTATCTGGTGAGCCTGCTCGACAGCCAGATGGAGAGCCCCGCGACCCTGTTCGCCGACGAACAGACCCTGGAAGCGGCCAAGCGTCGGTCCTATCAGAAGGGCGTGCTGGACGGTCGCGACATGGCCAAGGTCTTCGCCTGGATGCGCCCAAACGATTTGATCTGGAGCTACTTCGTCAACAACTACCTGTTGGGCAAGGAGCCGCCGGCGTTCGACATCCTCTACTGGAACAACGACAACACACGCCTGCCGGCCGCCTTTCACGGCGACCTGCTGGACTTCTTCAAGCACAACCCGCTGAGTCATCCGGGGGGCCTGGAAGTGTGCGGCACGCCGATCGACTTGCAGAAAGTCACCGTCGACAGCTTCAGCGTGGCTGGCATCAACGACCACATCACGCCGTGGGATGCGGTGTATCGCTCGACGCTGCTGCTGGGTGGCGAGCGACGCTTCGTGCTGTCCAACAGCGGTCATGTACAGAGCATCCTGAACCCGCCGTCCAACCCGAAAGCCAACTTCATTGAAAGCACAAAACTGAGCAGCGATCCGCGGGCCTGGTATTACGACGCCAAGCAAGTCGATGGCAGCTGGTGGACGCAGTGGCTGAACTGGATTCAGGAGCGTTCGGGCGCGCAAAAGGAAACCCACATGGCCCTCGGCAACCAGAACTATCCACCCATGGAGGCGGCACCCGGTACTTACGTGCGCGTGCGCTGACACCCAACACACCACTGCCGCCTCCGTAGGAGCCGGCTTGCTGGCGAATGCATCACCGCGGTTTCACGACCCACCGTGGTGATGCGATAGCCAGCAAGCCGGCTCCTACAGGGTTTGAGCGCGGCAGGACTTGAACATTAAGAAGACTGGATGAAAACCCGCGACCGGATCCTCGAATGTGCCCTGCAGTTGTTCAATCAGAAGGGCGAACCGAACGTCTCCACCATGGAAGTTGCCAATGAAATGGGCATCAGCCCGGGCAACCTCTACTACCACTTTCACGGCAAGGAACCGCTGATTCTCGGGCTGTTCGAGCGCTTCCAGGCGGAGCTTGCGCCGCTGCTTGATCCGCCGTCCGATGTGGAATTGGCACCGGAAGATTACTGGCTGTTCCTGCACCTGATCGTCGAGCGCCTGTCGCACTATCGGTTTCTCTTTCAGGACCTGTCGAACCTCGCCGGGCGCCTGCCGAAACTGGCCAAAGGGATTCGCAACCTGCTCAATGCGCTGAAGCGCACACTGGCTTCGTTGCTGGCGCGGTTGAAGGCTCAAGGGCACTTGGTCAGCGACACGCAGGCGCTGGGGCAGTTGGTGGAGCAGATCACCATGACGCTGCTGTTTTCGCTGGATTACCAGCGGATTCTGGATCGCGAAGGTGAGGTGAGGCTGGTGGTGTATCAGATCATGATGCTGGTGGCGCCGCATCTGCTGCCGCCGATCAAGGTGGCGACGGAGCAACTGGCACTCCAATACCTCGAAGAACACGGATAACCCCTGAATACCGCGACCCCCTGTGGGAGCTAGCCTGCTAGCGATAGCGATTTATCCGGCGACATTGTTGTTGACTGATGAACCGATATCGCTAGCAGGCTAGCTCCTACAAGGGCGGTGGTGTTTGCAGGATCGTGCACAAACAAAAACGCCCGACCTTTGCAGGCCGGGCGTTTTTTTGAGCCCTGAAATCAGGACTGACTGGTTGGCGTCGATGGAGCTGGCGCGGCAGTCGGGGTTACAGCAGGGGTCGGCGCGGTAGCAGAGTTGGAGCTGCTCACTGTCGGCGCCGGGGTTGCCGGTTTGGCGGCAGCCACTGCTGGTTTTGGAGCAGCCGCTTTCGGCGCTGCCGGTTTTTTCACTGCTGGTTTTTTCGCGGCGGCAGGTTTTGCCGCAGGCTTGGCTGCTGCAGGTTTAGCAGCCGGTTTAGCGGCGGCTTTGGCGGCAACCGGCTTCGCTGCTGGCTTGGCTGCGGCAGGTTTTGCTGCGGCCGTTTTGGCAGCCGGCTTGGCCGCTGCTTTCGCGGCGGGTTTTGCAGCCGGTTTAGCGGCAGCTTTTGCCAGTGGCTTGGCAGCGGTTTTAGCCGCTGGTTTGGCTGCTGCGGTTTTCGCCGCAACAGGCGCAACCTTGGCACCGGTGAGTTTTTCGATTTGCTTGGTCAGGGTATCGACCTTGCTGTGCAGCGCTTTCACTTCGTTGCGGCTCGGGACACCCAGGCGCGAAATGGCGCTGTTCAGGCGCTTGTCGAAAGCCCCTTCCAGCTCATCCCACTTGCCCAGCGCACGATCTTTCACGCCAGTGATGCGCGATTTGGCAGAGGTAGCGGAGTCCTTGGCGGCATCGACTTTCTTGCCGACAGCGCTCTTGGTTAGCTTCTCGGCTTTCTCGCCGTCTTTGACCAATGTATCGAAGAGCTTGCTGCCGTCAGTGTCGATCTTCGAGTACACGCCTAAACCAGCAAGCCAGATTTTGCGGGAGTAGTCTTCGACTTTCCCGATCCACGAGCTGCCTTCTTTTTCGGTGTTCTTTTTACCAGCCATCCCGTTCTCCTTAAGATTTACGCGCGACGCGTTCGAGCAATGCCGTCAGCTCATCGAGCTTAGCAGAGAGTGCCTCAACGTCATGTTTAGACGGAATGCCAATACGATTCAAGGTACTTGCGACACGCGAGTCAAAAGCCTTCTCGACCTTGTCGAGTTGAACTTCGACCTTGCCTTTGAAAGTGCTTACTTCGCTCTTGGCTTCATCAATCTCGGCGTTAGCTGCTTCAAGTTTCTCGGCAACTACCTTTTTGCCTTTCTTTTCAACAGTTTGACCAGCCTTGATCAACTCTTGAAAGTAATCGCTGCCCTCTTGGCCGACCTTGGCGTAGGCACCCAGGCCTGCCAGCCAGATCTTGCGGGCATAGGATTTGACGTCGCTCAGAGCGGTTGTCGAAGCGTCGATTTTTTTCTTCAAAATAACTTTGGCCATGGTGCACCTCACGCGCAGAAGGTTTGAGGAACTGCCCGCGAAAGTGTCGGGCTCATGCACAAAGTAGGGAGAAAAATTAGAAACGGCACCCTAACAACTGACATAAAACCTCGGGCGCGCCTTAAAACAAATGTGGGAGCCAGCCTGCTGGCGATAGCGATCTATCCATCAACATCAATGTTGACTGATACACCGCCATCGCCAGCAGGCTGGCTCCCACAGGGGATGTGGTTCGACTCGGAAATCAGACCAGGGCTTTATCGAGGGCCTTTTCGATTTCCGATTTGATCATGCCGCTCATGGCCGACATCATCAGGCCCAATTCCACATCAACGCGAATCGAATCCTCAGCAACATGCACCGTGCCTTTCACCCCGGAACGCTTGAGGTTCAGGGTGTCGCCGGACCACTGCGGCTCCAGGCCATATTGATCGGACAGTTTCTGCGCCAACTGGTCGGCCTTCTCGCGGGCCGCTTCCTTGCCCAGGCCGTGGGCACGCTCAACACTAATACGGGCCATCGAATGACTCCTGCTTTATGAATACTTTCCTGAAGCATCTTGACCGCGCCTGCGGCAAAACGTCCCGGCGGTTCTACATCTTACCTTCAGCCTTGCCAAGACAAAGCAGGCCACCGGGATTAGAATGTCCCGCATTCTCTTCTGGTGACAGCGATATGACTGATCAGCGCAAAGGCAGCGATGCCGAACCCACCACGCACTTCGGTTTCAAAAACGTTCCGGAAAGCCAAAAAGCGGAAAAAGTCGCTGAGGTTTTCCACTCGGTAGCCGCCAAGTACGACTTGATGAACGACCTCCTGTCGGGCGGCATGCACCGTTTGTGGAAGCGTTTTGCGATCGAGCTGTCGGGCGTTCGCACCGGCAACCGCGTGCTGGACATTGCCGGCGGCACCGGCGACCTGACCAAAAAATTCTCGCACCTCGTGGGCCCGACCGGCCAGGTGGTGTTGGCCGACATCAACGAATCCATGCTCAAGGTCGGTCGTGACCGCCTGCTGGACCTGGGTGTGGCCGGCAACGTCGAATTCGTTCAGGCCGACGCTGAAAAGCTGCCGTTCCCGGACAACCATTTCGACTGCGTGACCATCGCATTCGGCCTGCGCAACGTGACGCATAAAGAAGACGCACTGCGCTCGATGCTGCGCGTACTCAAGCCGGGTGGCCGTTTGCTGGTGCTGGAATTCTCCAAGCCGACCAACGCCCTGATGTCCAAAGCCTACGACGCCTACTCGTTCGCCTTCATGCCGCTGATGGGCAAGCTGATCACCAACGACTCGGAAAGCTATCGCTACCTGGCCGAATCGATCCGCATGCACCCGAACCAGGAAACCCTGAAGTCGATGATGGTCGAGGCCGGTTTCGACCGCGTGACCTACCACAACATGACCGCAGGCATCGTGGCCCTGCACCGTGGCATCAAACCCTGATGTTGCTGGCCGGTCTGCTCGCCAGCGTTGAACTCGGCCTGAACCGGGTGCTGCGTCTCGACAGCACGGCGCTGCCGCGGCTGGCGCATTTGAGCGGCCGGGTGATTGCCGTCGATTGTCGCAGCCCGTCACTGCAACTGTTCATCCTGCCCAGCGACGAAGGCTTGATGCTGGCGACCCACTGGGAAACCGGCGCCGACTGCACCTTGCGTGCACCGGCTTCCAGCCTGTTGAAACTGGCGATGAGCAAGGACAAGACCTCCGTTTTGCATGCCCCTGAAGTCGAACTCGACGGCGACAGCGGCGTGCTGCTGGAACTGGCCGCGATCCTCCAGGACCTGGAGCTGGACTGGGAATACGAACTTTCGCGCTGGCTGGGACCCGTGGCCACGCAACTGGTCGGCGGTCACCTGCGCAGTCGCGCACGCTGGTATCAGCAAGGATTTGCCAGCCTGGGTCAGAACCTGGGCGAATACCTGGCCGAAGAATCGCGCACCCTCGTCGGTCAGCGCGAAGCCGAAGCCCGATTCAGTGAACTGGACCAGATCAAACTCGATCTGGAACGTCTCGAGGCGCGTTTCGAGCGCCTTTCCCGATCCCTCGACCCAAGCGATAACGCATGAAGCTGCTTGCCGTCCGCCGTTTGTTGCGCATCCAGCGCGTTGTGATTCGCTACCGCCTCGATGACCTGCTGTTTGCCCTGCCGCTGCCGTGGTTTCTGCTGGCGCTGCGCTACGCCTTGCCGTGGCGCTGGTTCCCGCGCAAGCCGCTGGACCTGAGCCGTGGCGCGCGATTGCGCCTGGCGCTCCAGGACCTGGGGCCGATCTTCATCAAGTTCGGGCAGATCCTGTCCACCCGCCGCGACCTGCTGCCGGAAGACATCGCCGATGAGCTGATGAAGCTGCAGGACCGCGTGCCGCCGTTCGATTCGCAAGTGTCGGTCAAACTGATCGAAGAACAGCTCGGCAAAAAGATCAGTGAAGTGTTCAGCCGTTTCGACGTCGAACCGCTGGCCTCGGCTTCGGTGGCGCAGGTGCACGCCGCGCAGTTGAAAACCGGTGAAGAGGTTGTCGTCAAAGTCATCCGCCCCGGCCTGAAACCGATCATCGCGCAAGACCTGGCGTGGTTGTTCATCCTCGCCCGCGCAGCGGAAAAACTCTCCGCCGACGCGCGTCTGCTGCACCCGGTGGACGTGGTCAGCGACTATGAAAAAACCATCTACGACGAACTCGACCTGTTGCGCGAGGCGGCCAACGCCAGCCAGTTGAAGCGTAATTTCGACGGTTCGCCGCTGCTGTACGTGCCACAAGTCTATTGGGACTGGTGCCGGCCGAAAGTGCTGGTGATGGAGCGCATCTACGGCATTCAGGTCACCGACCTCGCAACCCTGGCCGACCAGCGCACCGACATGAAAATGCTCGCCGAGCGCGGCGTCGAGATCTTTTTCACCCAGGTGTTCCGCGACAGTTTCTTCCACGCCGACATGCACCCGGGCAACATCTTCGTCAGCACCGTCAACCCGTGGAGCCCGCAGTACATTGCGATCGACTGCGGCATCGTCGGCAGCCTGACCCCGGAAGACCAGGATTATCTGGCGCGCAACCTGTTCGCGTTCTTCAAACGCGATTACCGGCGTGTGGCGCAACTGCACATCGACTCGGGCTGGGTACCGGCGGAAACCAAACTCAACGAATTCGAAGCGGCGATCCGTACCGTTTGCGAGCCTATCTTCGAAAAACCGTTAAAAGATATTTCCTTCGGTCAGGTGCTGATGCGCCTGTTCCAGACCGCTCGACGCTTCAACATGGAAGTGCAGCCACAACTCGTTTTGCTGCAAAAAACCCTGTTGAACATCGAAGGCCTGGGCCGTCAGCTGTACCCGGACCTCGATCTGTGGAACACCGCCCAGCCGTTCCTCGAACGCTGGATGCGCGAGCGCGTCAGCCCCAAAGCCTTGCTCGGCAACGTGCAGAACCAGTTCGAACAACTGCCGCACCTGGCCAACATGGCGCGCGATCTGCTCGAACGCATGTCGCAGCCCCACGCTTACGACCCGCCGCCATCGTGGCATCGACGCCGGGACGACTGGTTCCTGCGCCTGCTCGGCACCGCGCACCTGGCCGGCGGCGCAATACTGGCCATGGGCGGGCCGTTGAACGAACTGGCCTACTGGCCGGCAGGAATCATGATGGCCGTCGGCTTGTATCTGGTCGTTCGCCGATAGCCAGTTGTGTGATCCACTGGCACACTGTTTGAACGTTGGACTCTGCTCATGTAGTGCGGAGCCCGCTGTCGGAGTCGAAGATGAAAAACTGGCTGGACGAGATCAAGTGGGACGCCGACGGCCTGGTGCCGGCAATCGCCCAGGATCACAAGACCGGGCGCGTCCTGATGATGGCCTGGATGAACCGCGAAGCGCTGGAACTGACCGCTGTCGAAAACCGCGCCATCTACTGGTCACGTTCCCGTGGCAAGTTGTGGCGCAAGGGCGAAGAGTCCGGCCACGTGCAAACCCTGCATGAGATGCGCCTGGACTGCGACGCCGACGTGATCATCCTGATGGTCGAGCAGATCGGCGACATCGCCTGCCATACCGGTCGGCAGAGCTGCTTCTATCGCGTCTTCGAGAACGGCGACTGGAAAACCGTCGACCCGGTTCTCAAAGACCCGCACGCCATCTATTCCGCAGGACACACACATGAGTGACACTCTGACCCGACTGGCCGAGGTACTGGAGGCGCGCAAAGGCGCCGCCGCCGACAGCTCGTACGTCGCCAGCCTGTACCACAAGGGCTTGAACAAGATTCTGGAAAAGGTCGGCGAAGAGTCGGTCGAAACCATCATTGCCGCCAAGGATGCCGCCATCAGCGGCGACTGCAGCGATGTGATCTACGAGACCGCCGATTTGTGGTTCCACAGCATGGTCATGCTCGCCCAACTGGGGCAGCATCCACAGGCTGTACTCGATGAACTGGACCGTCGTTTCGGTCTGTCCGGACACGCAGAGAAAGCCTCGCGCCCGTCCGCCTGAACAACTATTAGAGAGGAGCAGCAACATGGGCATTTTTGACTGGAAACACTGGATCGTCATCCTGGTTGTTGTCGTGCTGGTGTTCGGCACCAAGAAACTGAAAAACCTCGGCACTGACGTCGGCGAATCGATCAAGGGCTTCAAGAAAGCCATGAACGACGACGAAAAACCCGCCGATCCGGCAGCGGCCCAACCGGTTCCACCTGTTCAGCCACAGACCACCCAGTCCGTGAACCAGCCGCACACCATCGACGTGCAGGCGCAAAAAGTCGAAGAGCCGATCCGCAAAGACGTGTGAGCACTGACTAATGTTTGGTATCAGCTTCTCTGAACTGCTGCTCGTCGGCCTCGTGGCCCTGCTGGTGCTGGGCCCCGAGCGTCTGCCGGGTGCTGCGCGCACCGCCGGCCTGTGGGTCGGTCGCCTGAAGCGCAGCTTCAATGCGATCAAACAGGAAGTTGAGCGTGAAATCGGTGCCGACGAGATTCGTCGGCAACTGCACAACGAGCACATTCTGTCGCTGGAACAGGAGGCGCGGAAGATTTTCACGCCGACCCAGCAGGAAGCCACTCCGGTTCAGCCGGTGGCGGAGCAGACGATCCATGCATCGACGACAGAATCCGCGCCTGCTGCTGCGCCGACGGAAACCGTGAAAGCGGTGGAAGCGGTTGAAGCGGCGCCGGTCGTGGCGCATGCAGAACCCGTTGCTCCTGCCGCCGCGCCGACAACGCCGGCTCCTCACGACACCACTTTGCCGCCGCGAGCCTCATGAGCGATCTCCCAGAAAACGACCAGCACATGCCGCTGGTTTCGCACCTCACCGAGTTGCGTACCCGTCTGCTGCGCTGCGTAGCGGCGATCTTCATCATCTTCGCCGGGTTGTTTGCGTTCACCCAGCAGATCTACACCTTCGTCTCCACACCGCTGCGCCAGTATCTGCCAGTGGGCGCGACGATGATCGCCACCGACGTGTCGTCGCCGTTCCTGACGCCACTGAAGCTGACCATGATGGTGTCGCTGTTCCTGGCGATCCCGGTGATCCTGCATCAGATCTGGGGCTTCATTGCGCCGGGCCTGTACAAGCATGAGAAACGCATCGCGGTGCCGTTGCTGGTATCGAGCATCATGCTGTTCTACGCCGGCATGGCATTCGCCTATTACCTGGTATTCCCGCTGATCTTCAAATTCTTCGCCGCCGCCACCCCGGCCGGCGTGGAAATGATGACCGACATCAGCAGCTACCTCGACTTCGTCATGACGCTGTTCTTCGCCTTCGGCGTGGCGTTCGAGATTCCGGTGGCCGTGGTGCTGCTGGTGTGGATCGGCGTAGTCGACGTCAAATACCTGAAGAAAATCCGCCCGTACGTGATCATCGGCTGCTTCGTGGTCGGCATGATCCTGACGCCGCCGGACATCTTCTCGCAGACGCTGCTGGCCGTACCGATGTGGCTGCTGTTTGAAATCGGCATCCTGTTCGGCGGCCTGATCAGCAAGCGCGGCGACCATCCGGACGACCAACCGGTTGACGATCACAACGACCAGCCGCCAGCGACCCAAGCGTGAACCTGCTGCTCCTCGAAGAGGCCGATTTCATTGCGGCCGACCGGGTGATCCTGCGTGATCGCCGGTTGACGCACATGCAGGAAGTCCACCGCTGTGAAGTGGGTGACAGCATGCGCGTCGGGCGTATCGGCGGCCTGATGGGCTCGGCCGAAGTACTGCGCCTGGACGCCGATGAAGCCGAACTGCGCGTCACCCTCGACCAACCGCCACCGACCAAGCTGCCGCTGACCCTGGTGCTGGCCCTGCCACGTCCCAAAATGCTGCGCCGGGTGTTTCAGACCGTGGCGGCCATGGGTGTGCCACGGATCGTGCTGGTGAACAGCTATCGCGTCGAGAAAAGCTTCTGGCAGACCCCGTTCCTGGAACCGGAAGCGATTCGCGAGCAACTGATCCTCGGCCTCGAACAGGCTCGGGACAGCGTGTTGCCTGAAATTGTCATCGAGAAGCGCTTCAAGCCGTTTGTCGAAGATCGACTGCCAGCGATTGCCGAAGGCACCCTTGGCCTGGTCGGCCATCCGGGCAACTACCCGCCCTGCCCCCGAGGCCTCGACGAACCGGTCACGTTGGCTATCGGCCCGGAAGGCGGCTGGATCCCCTACGAAATCGACCTGCTGGCCAAGTCCGGCCTGCAACCGGTGCAGCTCGGCGAGCGCATCCTGCGCGTCGAGACCGCCGTCACCGCGCTGCTCGCCCGCCTCTTCTAGCCATTACGCTCCTACAGAATCCTGACCGCCTGCCGATACAGTTCCCATAAAACCAACTTGTGGTCCGTGGGAGTTGCAGCATGTACCGATGGCTAGCCGAGAAACTGGGGAACGTCAGCGTCAATCGCAAACTGGGTGTCGGCTTCGGTCTGGTGCTGCTGCTGACATTGTTGATCACCGTCACGGGCTGGACCGGCCTGAGTGACGTGGTGAATCGCGGCGACAAGCTTGGGTTCATTGCCAGCCTCAATGAACTGACCAAAGACCTGCGCCTGGCCCGCCTGGACTACGAAATGCGTCGTGGCGAACAAGGCCCTGGCGCCGTCAACGACCTGCTCGGCCAACTCGACACCGGTTTGAAAACCGCCCGCACACTGATCGAGCAACCTGCCGACGCAGCCATGGTCGATCAGCAACTGGCCGCAGTCAGCGAGTACAAACAAGCCTTCGCCGCCATGACCCAGGCCGGCGCCAACCGCGAAGATGCTCGCAGCAAACTCGGCGCCACGGCCGATAACGCCGTGGCGCGCGTGGGTGAAGTCGAGAAATCCTTGCTGCAAGGCGACAGCGTCGCCGATTTCAACAGCGTTATCGACCTGAGCAAACTGATCCAGCAAGCTCGCTTCCAGGTGCGCGGCTATACCTACAGCGGCAAGACCGAAGCCGAACAACCGGCGCTGGACGCCATCGACAATGCGCTGAAAAACCTCGAAAGCCTGCCGTCCAGATTGCCGGAACAGCACATCGCCAACCTGCAACAGGCCGCCGATTCACTCAAAGCCTACCGCGCCGCCGTCAGCCAGTTCCGTGACTCCCAGGTCGCCAGCGCCGCCGCGCTGAAACGCATGGCCGATCAGGGCAACATCCTGTTAGACGTCAGCAAAAAGCTCACCGCCTCGCAAACCGTCATCCGTGACACTGACGCCGCGCACGCCAAGAACATGCTGTTACTGGCCACCGCCCTGGCGCTGGTCTTCGGCCTGTTCGCGGCATGGGCCATCACCCGGCAGATCGTCGTTCCGCTGGGCCAGACGCTGAAAGTGGCCGAGCGCATTGCCGCCGGCGACCTGACCCAGAACCTCGTGTCCGAGCGTCAGGACGAACTCGGTCAGCTCCAGCGGGCGATGCAAAGCATGACCCTGGGCCTGCGCGAATTGATCGGCGGCATCAGCGATGGCGTCACGCAAATCGCCAGCGCCGCCGAAGAACTGTCCGCAGTCACCGAGCAGACCAGCGCCGGCGTCAACAGCCAGAAGGTCGAGACCGACCAGGTGGCGACCGCGATGAACGAAATGACCGCCACGGTGCAGGAAGTCGCACGTAACGCCGAAGAAGCCTCCGAAGCCGCGCTCGCCGCCGATCAGCAGGCCCGCGAAGGCGACAAGGTGGTAGGCGAAGCGATCGCTCAAATCGAACGCCTGGCCAAGGAAGTCGGCAACTCCACCGACGCCATGGGGCATCTCAAACGCGAAAGCGACAAGATCGGCAGTGTGCTCGACGTGATCAAATCCGTGGCTCAGCAAACCAACCTGCTGGCGCTCAACGCGGCCATTGAAGCCGCTCGCGCCGGTGAAGCCGGACGTGGTTTTGCGGTGGTCGCCGACGAAGTGCGCAGCCTGGCGCAGCGCACCCAGAAGTCCACCGAAGAAATCGAAGAGCTGATCGTCGGCCTGCAGAGCGGCACCCAGCAAGTCGCGACCATCATGGACAACAGCCGCACCCTGACCGACAGCAGCGTCGAACTGACCCGCCGCGCCGGTGGCTCGCTGGAAAGCATCACCCGCACCGTGTCGGCGATTCAGTCGATGAACCAGCAGATTGCCGCCGCTGCCGAACAGCAAAGCGCGGTGGCGGAAGAGATCAATCGCAGCGTGCTGAACGTGCGCGATGTGTCCGAGCAGACCTCGGCAGCCAGTGAAGAGACCGCGGCGTCCAGCGTTGAGCTGGCGCGGCTGGGGACGCATTTGCAGATGCTGGTGGGGCGGTTCAAGGTTTGAGGTGATTCATTTGCCTCGGTTCACTATGGACCGAGGTGATGCAATCGCCAGCAGGCTGGCTCCCACAGGGTTTGGTGTGAACACCATAAATCCACTGTGGGAGCTAGCCTGCTAGCGATTAGCGGCCCCAAGGCCGCTGCTTTTAAAGGACCTGACGAAGGAAGGCCTGCGCCCGCGGATCCTTCGGCGCATCGAAGAACTCGGCTGGCGAGGCGTCTTCCAGCAATTTGCCGTGATCGAAAAACAGCACCCGATCCGCCACTTCCCGCGCAAAGCCCATTTCGTGGGTCACGCAGACCATGGTCATGCCTTCCACGGCCAGGGTTTTCATCACATCCAGCACTTCGCCGACCATTTCCGGATCGAGCGCCGAGGTCGGCTCATCGAACAGCATGACCTTCGGCTCCATGGCCAGCGCCCGTGCAATCGCCACGCGCTGCTGCTGACCGCCGGACAGGCGTGACGGAAACTCGTTGGCCTTCTGCGCGATGCCAACCTTTTCCAGCAATGCCAAGGCCTTGGCTTCACGCTCCTTCTTGCCGCGCTTGCGCACGACTTTCTGGGCGAGGCAAAGGTTTTCCAGCACGGTCATGTGCGGGAACAGGTTGAAATGCTGGAACACCATGCCGACTTCGCGGCGGTAGGCATTCACGTCGGTTTTCGGATCGGCCAGTTGCAGGCCGTCGATGCTCACCGAGCCCGAATCGAACTCTTCCAGGCCATTGAGGCAGCGCAGGAAGGTCGATTTGCCGGAGCCGGACGGACCGATCACCACCAATACTTCGCCCTTCGCCACTTGGGTGGAGACGTTGTCCACCGCGCGCACCACGTGGCCACGGGTGTCGAAGACTTTTACCAGATCGCGGACTTCAATCACTTTGCGCGAGCCTCCGCTCAAGCCGGCTGGCGATTTTCGACAGCGGCAGGTTGATCAACAAATACAGGCCAGCCACGCAGAACAGGATTTCGAATGGCGAAAACGAGGTGGTGATCACTTCGCGACCGCTTTTCAACAGCTCGGTAATCGCAATCACCGACACCAGCGAGGTGTCCTTGACCAGGCTGATGAACTGCCCGGCGAGCGGCGGCAGCACGCGTTTGAACGCTTGCGGCAGCACCACGTGGCGCATCGACTGACCCGCGCTCAAGCCCAGGGAGCGCGCAGCTTCGTTCTGGCCACGGGCGATGGATTGCACGCCGGAGCGGATGATTTCCGCCACGTAGGCGCCGGTGAACAGCGACAGTGCGGCGATCCCGGCGAACTCCCGGGACAGGTTCATCACGGTGCCGATGAAGAAGTAGAAAATGAAAATCTGCACCAGCAGCGGCGTACCGCGCACCAGTTCGACGTAAATCGTCGAGAGGTCGCGCAGGGTCGGATTGTTCGAGAGACGGCACAAGCCCGTGGCGAGGCCGATCAGCAGGCCGAGCACGCCAGACACCACGGACAACCACAAGGTGGTCCAGAGGCCCCACATCAGCGGTCCGGCGGCCCAATGGCGAGTCACGCCGATCACGTCGCCTTCGGCCACATCATCGCCTTGGGCGACTTGCAGGCTGTTGTCGTCGACGGTCACGCGTTGCTCGTCACCCGCGTCGTTGCGCAACGTGACTTCAGCCTTGTCGCCTTTGCGCACCAGCTCGCTGACGGTGGAGATGTCGGCGGCGCGCTGGGACTCTTCGGCGTGGTAGGCGAAGTACTGCGGGACGCGGTTCCAGCGCCATTCGTAGGACATCAGCGAGGTGGCGTAATACAACGCGCCAGCCAGGCCGATCAGCACCAGCACGGTCAACACGTGCCAGGGCCATTGGGCTTTTTTCTGTTTCATTGCAGGTTCCGGGATTTGTGTTGCCTTGGAGGCCGTCATCGCCAGCAGGCTGGCTCCCACAGGGGAATGCATTTCATTGTGGGAGCCAGCCTGCTGGCGATTGAGGCGACGCGGTCTATCTGACCGGGCCTTATTCCATATCCTTCAACCAAGCGGTGTCTTTGAACCACTTGTCATGGATGCGATCGTAGGTGCCGTCTTCGTGGATCTGGTGCAGGAAGTTGTTGATGAAGTTGATGCTGTCGTAGTCACCCTTCTTCAGACCAAAGGCCAGCGGCTCGTAGGTGAACGGCTTGTCGAGGAACACCAGTTTGCCGTTGCCGACCTTGTTCACCGCCACGACGTTGTAAGGCGCGTCGTAGATGAAGGCGTCAGCCTTGCCGTTGACCACGTCGAGCACTGCTTCCTGCTCGTTGTCGTAGCCGTGGTACTTGGCTTTGGAGATCAGCTTCTTGGCGACCATCTCACCGGTGGTGCCGAGCTTGGAGGTGATGCGGTAGTCGGCGGTGTTCAGGTCTTTGTAGGACTTGATGGTGCCTTCCAGCTCTTTGCGAATCAGCAGCGTCTGGCCGACCACGATGAACGGTTCGCTGAAGTTCAGGCGCAGGTTGCGTTCCTGGGTCAGCGTCATGCCGCTGCCGATCATGTCGAACTTGTCAGTGAGCAGGGCCGGGATAATGCCGTCGTAGCCGGTGGACACCAGCTCCAGCTTGACGCCCATGGCCTTGGTCATGGCTTTGAGGATGTCGACTTCGAAGCCGATGATCTCGCCGCGCTTGTTGGTCATTTCGAACGGCATGTAGGTCGGGTCCATGCCGACTTTCAACGTGCCGCGCTTGACCGCGTCATCGATGGCACCGGCCTGCGCCGTGCTGACTGCAACCAATGCCGTGACGCCGACCAGCAGCATCGAGAGATACTTCTTCATCTTCATGTCCCCAAAACCAGTGCGTTATGAGGCGCGCAAACGGCGGCTCCCCTCAGGAAACGCATCGATACGGACAAAAATTATCCGGGCGCACCAATTCGGGGACGGATGCTAACGTACTCGCTCGTTTGCACAAGTGTTTGGGAACGATGAGGCAAAAAAAACCCCGCTTTCGCGGGGTTCTCTTTGTTATGCCAACTGCGGTTGTGCACTCAGCGGCTTGAGCGGCAGCAACGGCGCATGGGGATCGGATTTCACCGATTTGCGCCAGGCTTCCAGCCACTCGGGATGACCTTCGCTCCAGACCTGCTCATGCAAACGAGCCAGTGCTACCGGGTCGCTCAGTAGTTGTACACGCTCATTGTTGTTCAGACCGTCAGGCCCGACTTTCAATGCATGGCGAACTCGTTCGATCCGCAGCCATTCGATTGGCTCGGCCTGACCGTGGCGCGATGTCGCCAGCGAGCACGCCAAAGCGTTCTGCTGTGGATCGACCACCGACCGGATGAAGCCGTCTTTCAGCGCATGCCAACGGTTTTCATGGGTGTACTGGTCAGTTGCCAGCAACGCCTGTGGCGGATTGTATTCCTCAGGGATCAGGAACAGGCTCTCGTCACGGGACTTCAGGCCCAGACCGACACGGCTGGAGATCACGGAAACCGGGATCGACAGCATCAACGAACCGACGATCGGCACCAGCCACCAGAGGAAGCTCGGGTTCAGCCAGATCACCAACAGGGCCCAGAAGAAGCCCAGCAGGGTTTGCGGACCGTGGCGCTTGACCGCTTCGCTCCATGGCGTGGAGTCGTCGTCACGTTGCGGCGAGTTCCAGGTCGCGGCCCAGCCGAGGAACGCGGCGAGTACGAAACGGGTGTGGAAAATCATCCGCACCGGCGCCAGCAACATGGAGAACAACATCTCCAGCAGCATCGACAGGGTCACCTTGAACTTGCCACCGAACTCTTTCGCGCCCTTGGCCCAGATCAGGATGATGCTCAACAGCTTCGGCAGGAACAGCAGCACGATAGTGGTCGAGAACAGCGCGATGGCCTTGTCCGGGTGCCATTGTGGCCACAGCGGGTAGAGCTGACGCGGTTCAAGGAAGTACTGCGGCTCCATCAGCGTGTTGACCGCCAGCAGCGCCGTCGACAGCACGAGGAAGAAGAACCACAACGGCGCCGACAGGTAAGACATCACGCCGGTGAGGAACACCGCACGGTGAACCGGGTGCATGCCCTTGACCAGGAACAGGCGGAAGTTCATCAGGTTACCGTGGCACCAGCGACGGTCACGCTTGAGTTCGTCCAGCAGGTTCGGCGGCAACTCTTCGTAGCTGCCCGGCAAGTCGTAGGCAATCCACACGCCCCAACCGGCACGGCGCATCAGCGCGGCTTCAACGAAGTCGTGGGACAGAATCGCGCCGGCGAACGCGCCTTTACCGGGCAACGGCGCCAGGGCGCAGTGCTCGATGAACGGCTTCATGCGGATAATCGCGTTGTGGCCCCAGTAGTGCGATTCGCCCAACTGCCAGAAGTGCAGACCGGCGGTGAACAGCGGACCGTACACGCGGGTCGCAAACTGCTGCATGCGCGCATAAAGAGTGTCCATGCCCGACGCACGCGGCGCGGTCTGGATGATCCCGGCGTCCGGCGTGGCTTCCATCAGGCGCACCAGACTGGTCAGGCATTCGCCGCTCATCACGGAGTCAGCGTCGAGCACGACCATGTACTTGTAGTCACCGCCCCAGCGACGGCAGAAGTCGTCGAGGTTGCCGCTTTTGCGTTTTACGCGACGGCGACGGCGGCGATAGAAGATCTTGCCGAAACCCTTGGCTTCGCGGCAGACGTCCAGCCAGGCCTGCTGTTCGGCGACGCAGATGTCGGCATCGTTACTGTCGCTGAGGACGAAGAAGTCGAAACGGTCCAGGTCACCTGTGGCAGCGACCGACTCGAACGTCGCGCGCAGACCGGCAAACACCCGTGGCACGTCTTCGTTGCAGATCGGCATCACCAGTGCGGTGCGCGCGTCTTTGGGGATCGGCTCGTTGCCGGCACTTTTACCGGAGATGCGGTATTTATCGTGACCGGTGAGCAACTCGAGGAAGCCCATCAGCGCGGTCCAGAAACCGGCCGAGACCCAGCAGAACAGAATCCCGAACATGATCAGGATGGTGGTCTGCAGCGCGTACGGCAGTACTTGCGTGACGGTTTGCAGGAGCGGCTGATGCAGGACTTCGTTGAGGTCGACGAACGACCAGCCCTGGTACGGCATGATGCCTTTCATGTACCAGCCGGCAACGATGGTTTGACCGAGCATCAGTACCAGCAAGATGTAACGGCGGATCGAACCCACGGTGCGCCAGCGGGCCGCCGGCAGCACGTTCTCGTCTTTCGGCGGAGCCGGCGGGTTGGTGCGACCGGTCAGACGCCGCCAGCCACGCACCAGAATATTGGTGCGCCACGGCTCCGGCACGACTTTGGTCCGGCGGATCGGCGGAGTTGCCTTGAGGCAAACACGACCGCTGGCGTCGAGCACCAGCATTTCCGCTTCTTCCAGCTCTTCAGCGGTGCTCAGGGTCAAGCGACGGCCGACCGAGGCTTGAGCAGCCTCGACCGGTGCATCGAACGTCGAGGACGACAGACGCTCGTGAAGTTCGCTGAACGATTTGCAGCCCGCGAGTTCCGCGCGCTGCTCGTCGGTCATCGGCAGATGCGCCAGATACTCGGCAAGAGTTTCTGGCTGAACTTGAGAATTACTCATCGGCAGGCAACTGATAGCTCCAGGTCTCGGTCAGGACTTCTTCAGTCGGTGCCGATTCCGGTGTGGCTGGGGCCGCGTCGGCAGCGACAGGCTGCTTGGCGTCTTTGTTGTTCGCCTTGTCCTTGGCATCTGCAACTGGCTTGGCTTCGGCCTGCTTGGCCTCGGCGGCCTTCGCGTCCTTGTCCGCTTTCTCCGCTTGCTTGGCGGCCACTTTGTCGGCCTTGGCAACGGAAGAGGTGGACGATGGGATCGAAGTCTTGGCCAGATCGGCAGGCACGATGTTCTGCACCAGTGCGGCACGCATCTCGGTGGACTTGCCCGGATCCTTGATCTTCATGCGCAGGGTCAGGCGCCAGCCCTTGGTTTCAGGGTTGTAGCGCACGCTGTTCTCGACCAGCTCGGCATTATCACCCACGCTGACCTGGCTGCGAACGTCTGAATCGGCCGGCAACGCTGCCAGGGACGGGCCTTCGAAATCCACCAGATAGGCAACGCTGCCGTCCGGCTGACGAATCAGGTTGGACTGCTTGACGTCGCCGGTAGAGCGCAAGGTCTGTTTGACCCAAGCGCTGTCCGGTGCGTGAATCGCCGCTTCGTCCATGGTCCAGTGCAGGCGGTAGCCGAATTCCAGCGGCTGACCTGGCTCAGGCAGTTTTTCCGGGCTCCAGAAGGCAACGATGTTGTCGTTGGTTTCATCGGCAGTCGGAATTTCGACCAGGTCGACAGAACCCTTGCCCCAATCGCCTTTTGGCTCGATCCAGGCACTTGGGCGCTTGTCGTAGCGGTCGTCGAGGTCTTCGTAGTGGCTGAAGTCACGGCCACGTTGCAGCAAGCCGAAACCGCGCGGGTTCTCGATCGAGAAGTTGCTCACCGCCAGGTGTTTCGGGTTGTTCAGCGGACGCCAGATCCACTCGCCGTTGCCGGCATGGATCGACAGGCCGCTGGAATCGTGCAGTTCGCGGCGGTAGTTCAGCACTTTCGACGGCTGGTTGGCGCCGAACAGGAACATGCTGGTCAGCGGCGCAACGCCAAGCTTGGTGACCTTGTCACGCAGGAACATCTGCGCCTTGACGTCGACAATGGTGTCGCTGCCCGGACGCAGGGTCAGGCGATAGGCACCGGTGGCGCGTGGCGAATCCAGCAGCGCGAAGATCACCAGGTGCTTGTCGCCCGGCTTCGGCTGTTGAATCCAGAACTCACGGAAACGCGGGAATTCTTCGCCGGACGGCAACGCGGTATCGATTGCCAGGCCGCGAGCGGACAAGCCATAGGTGTGACCCTTGCCGACAACGCGGAAGTAACTCGCGCCGAGCATGGTCATGATTTCGTCTTGCTTGTCGGCCTTGTTGATCGGGTACAGCACACGGAAACCGGCATAACCCAGTTGTTCGGTGGCTTTAGGATCGAATTTCAGGTCGCCGAAATCGAAACGAGACGGGTCGTATTTGATCTCTTCGACGGTGTTGGCCGTGATTTCGTTGATTTTCACCGGCGTATCGAAATGCATACCCTGGTGATAGAACGAAAGCTTGAACGGGGTTTTCTGATCGGCCCATTCGGCTTTTTCGGTCAGGAAACGAATTTTCTGATAGTCCGCGAATTTCATCTCACGGAATTCGTTCGGCAGGTTACTGCGCGGGGCTTCGAATTTCTGCCCGGCCAGCTCTTTTGCCTTGACCGATACATCATCCAGATTGAATGCCCAAAGCTGGCCGGCGCCGAACAGGCAGAGCAGTGCAGAGCCCGCTACCAGTGCGCTTCGTAGCCGTTTGGCTGACAATCTTGGTGCATTACAGGGACTAACAATCACGAGCAACCCTCGCCGAAAACAGATCAAAAAACCAACGGCCAGTTAAAGGGCCTGTGAGGTAAACGGGATGAAAAACCCGTCCCTACAAACCACTCTTGCCAAGTTGGCGAGCATTGTTCCGACTCCTATGGGGCTAAATGATTCCCCAACAGGCCCAGGACAAGTCTCTACCTAAGTCAAAACGGACCAACGAACGCTGATCCCCGTAGCGCGCGATTATCTAGTAGGCCGCGTTACAACGCATCAGGCGCAACAAAGTATTTCTCGCGAAAAACCCCTGTTTTCAGTGAAAAAGCGCTTAAAAACTTGTTTCAAGCGCTTTCAGGTCTGTAACAGGAAGGTTACCGGGCCATCATTGACCAGGTGCACCTGCATATCCGCGCCGAATCTACCTGATGCCACTGTGCCATGCACCTGTTTCGCTTTCTCTAATAGATAGTCGAAAAGCTCCTCGCCCAGCGCCGGAGGGGCAGCGGTTGAAAAACTCGGGCGCAACCCGTTTTTGGTGTCGGCGGCCAGGGTGAACTGAGAGACCAGCAGCAACCCGCCCCCGACATCCGCCAGGGACAGATTCATCTTGCCCTCGGCGTCACTGAACACACGATAGTTAAGCAGCTTATGCAGAAGTTTGTCGGCGCTGGCCCGAGTGTCCTCGGGCTCGACCGCCACCAGTACCAGCAAACCCTGATCGACGGCACCGACCACCTCCCCCGCTACCTCGACGCGCGCGCCACGCACGCGCTGCAACAGGCCCTTCATGCTTCTGCTGGGGACAGGTCGAGCAGGCGCCGGGCCATCTGATCGGCGGCGCGCACCAAGGCATCGGTAATGCCGGGTTCGGAGGCGGCATGCCCGGCATCACGGATGACCTGCAGTTCACTGTTCGGCCAGTTCTGATGCAGTTCCCAGGCGTTATCCAGCGGGCAAATCACGTCGTAGCGACCGTGAACGATCACGCCCGGCAGATGGGCGATCTTGCCCATGTCGCGGATCAACTGATTCGGCTCAAGGAACGCATTGTTGGTGAAGTAGTGACATTCGATGCGCGCGATGGACAACGCGCGTTGCGGCTCGGAGAAACGATCGACCACCAACGGGTTCGGACGCAAGGTCGCGGTCCGCCCTTCCCAGGTGGACCAGGCTTTGGCCGCGTGCATCTGGGCGATCTGATCGTTGCCGGTCAGGCGCTTGTGGAAAGCGCCGAGCAAGTCTTCGCGCTCATCCAGCGGGATCGGCGCAATGTAGTCTTGCCAGTAATCAGGGAACAGACGACTGGCGCCCGCCTGATAGAACCACTCGATTTCCTGCGGACGGCAGAGAAAAATCCCGCGCAGGATCAGGCCGTGCACACGCTCCGGATGGGTTTGCGCGTAGGCCAGCGCCAGGGTCGAGCCCCATGAGCCGCCGAACAGCACCCATTTATCGATGCCCAGATGCTGGCGAATCCGCTCAAGGTCGGCGACCAGATCCCAGGTGGTGTTGTTTTCCAGGCTGGCGTGGGGCGTGGAGCGACCACAACCGCGCTGGTCGAAGGTGACAATGCGATACAGGTTCGGATCAAAAAAACAGCGACTCTGTGCATCACACCCGGCACCGGGGCCGCCGTGGATGAACACCACCGGCAAACCTTCCGGTGAACCGCTTTCGTCTACATACAGGGTGTGGGTTTCATCGACAGCCAGATCGTGCCGGGCGTGGGGTTTGATCTGCGGGTACAAAGTCTGCATTGCGCGCTCCGTAAGGGGTCGAGGTCATCCCTGGGGGGACTTCTATTATTCTGCCGTTGGGCATCATAAACCCGATTTACGTCAATGAGCATGTCCATGCAGAGTCAGAGTTTTGCCACCCGTTTTTTTGCCAAATAGCCGAGCAGCGTTTCGTAGAGCGCATCGACCTCCGCGACCTGACCCCGCGCCCGCAGACAGCCATGAACCAGCCCTTCCCCGTAATAAAGCGTCGCGGCCACGCCTGCAGCGTTCAGGCGCTCGGCGTACAGCACGCCGTCATCGCGTAGCGGGTCGAACTGCGCCACCGCGATCAATGCCGGCGGCAATCCGCGCAAATCCCCGGCGAGCAACGGCATGGCATAGGTGCCAGGCGTTTGAGTGCCGCGCAAATACAAGGCGTGATAACAATCCACGTCACTGCTGCTGAGCAGAGGCGCGTCGCTGCATTCACTGCGTGAAGGCAAACGGTGATCGCCACCGAGGCCGGGATAGATCAGCACTTGCGCCGCCGGCAGTGGTTCGCCCGCATCGCGCAGTGCCAGGCACAGCGCGGCGGCGAGATTGCCACCGGCGCTGTCGCCGGCCACCAGCGTACGTGCGGGGTCCAGCTGAAACGGCCCGGTGCGCAGCGCTCGCCAGACCTTCAGGCAGTCATCGAACGCCGCTGGAAACGGATGCTCCGGCGCCAGACGATAATCGACCGCGATCACCAACACGTCGAGCGTCGACGCCAGCTCGGCGCAGATGAAGTCGTGGGAATCCAGATCCCCCACCACCCAACCGCCGCCGTGCAGATACACAATGCACGGGCTACCGTCGGTCGATGGCAAAGCTGCGGGCTGATAGGACCGAATCGGTACACCGGCCAATACAAAATCCACCACGTATAGCCCGGCGGGACGCGGCGGGGTGAACGCCCGGCACATCTCGCTGTAGGCCTGGCGCAGTCCGGCGAGGCTGGTGTCGGTGGCGTTGAAGCTGACGGTTTTCTCGACGAATGCCGTCATTTGGTCAGAAAGGGGATAAGTTTCCATGGACCTGCCGCCGCGGTTTTGTGGGGAGTGGGATAACCCTGTGGGAGCGAGCCTGCTCGCTCCCACAGGGGTTTTGCGTTACGGTCAGTTTTTCAGGCTGGCCTGAACGGTGGCAACACCATCCTTGCCATCAAAACTGCTGACACCGGCCAACCAGCGCTGCAGGTCTTGCGGATGATCACGCAGCCACTGCTTGGCCACGTCCTGCGGCGTCTTGCGCTCCATGATCGGCACCATCAGCTGGCTTTCCTGGGCGGCGGTGAAGGTCAGGTTCTCCAGCAAGCGGTTCACGTTCGGGCAACGCTCGGCGTAGTCCGGGGACGTCACGGTGGAGACCGTCGCCGCGCCTTCGTTCGGCCCGTAAACATCTTCGCTGCCGGTCAGGTAAGCGATTTTCATGTTGATGTTCATCGGGTGCGGCGTCCAGCCGACGAACACCACGAACTCCTTGCGATTCACCGCCCGTTGCACAGCCGCAAGCATGCCGGCCTCACCGGACTCGATCAGTTTGAAATCCTTCAAGCCGAACTGATTGGACTCGATCATGGTTTTGATCGTGGTGTTGGCGCCACTGCCCGGCTCGATGCCGTAGATTTTGCCACCGAGCTTGTCTTTGAATTTGGCGATATCGGAAAAGGTTTTCAGCCCGGCCTCGGCCACGTATTCCGGCACGGCGAGAGTTGCCTGGGCGTCGGCCAGGCTCGGTTTTTCCAGGACCTTCACTTGATTGGCGGCCAGGAACGGCGCGATGTTCTTGTCCATCGCCGGTTTCCAGTAACCGAGGAAGATGTCCAGGCGCTTGTCGCGGATACCGGCGAAGATGATTTGCTGCACGGCGCTGGTTTGCTTGCTTTCGTAGCCAAGGCCGTTGAGCAGCACGTCGGCCATGCCGCTGGTGGCGATGACGTCGGTCCAGTTGACCACGCCCATGCGCACGGCTTTGCAGGAAGCGTCGTCACTGGCCAGGACAGGGGTGCTCAGGAGAGCGGTACCGCAGAGGATTGAGAGACAGCAGGTCAACAGTCTTTTCATTGGGAATGATCTCGTGCGGCAGAATTATTATGGGTCCGGTGTCTTGATGCACCGTGTCCAGAACATTACGCAGCAGTGAGAGACCAAAAGCGAACTGTAGCGACCGAGATTTGCACAGTGGCGACTGTCATCACCGGCTCCGGAGGCAAACAACAACCTGTAGGAGCGAGCCTGCTCGCGATGGCGGAGTATCAGTCGACATAAGTGTTGTCTGACATACCGCTATCGCCGGCAAGCCGGTCTCGCTCCCACAGGGGTTAAGCGTTGTAGTGTTTTTGGCCCCAGGCCAGCAGCCCTTGCAGCAGCTCCTTGAGCACCACTTGTGTCGGCTCTGCCAGGTCCGGGCGATAACGGAACGGCTCGAACTCTTCCATGTACGTGCACTGGCCCAACTCCAGTTGCACAGCGTGGATGTTTTGCGCCGGATTGCCATAGTGCCGGGTGATGTGGCCGCCCTTGAAGCGCCCGTTCAGCACATGGCTGTAATCGGTGTGCCTGGCGCAGATCGCTTCCAGTTGAGTCGCCAACTGTGGATCGCAACTGGCGCCGTTGAACGTGCCGAGGTTGAAGTCCGGCAGCTTGCCGTCGAACAGGTGCGGGATGATCGAGCGGATCGAGTGCGCATCAAACAGCAATGCATAGCCGAATTCGGCTTTCATACGAGCCAGCTCGTTCTGCAACGTGCTGTGATACGGCGTCCAGACCTGCTCCAGATACGTCGCACGCTCAGCCGCCGACGGCTCCATGCCTTCACGGAACAACGGAATGCCGTCGAACAGCGTCGCCGGGTACAGACCGGTCGTGGCGCCGACGTACAACGGTTTGTCGTCGGACGGGCGGTTCAGGTCGATGACGAAGCGCGAGTACTCGGCAGCCAGGGTGCTGGCGCCCAGTTCGGCAGCGAATTCGTAGAGTTTCGGGATGTGCCAGTCGGTGTCCGGCAAGCTTTTCGCGTCGGGGATCAACCCGGCTTCAACCGCCGGGGTCAGGCGCACGCCGGCGTGGGGCATGCTGATCAGCAGCGGCACGCGGCCTTGTTTGAAGTTCAGAACCTTATCCACAACTGCTCTCCTAAACGCTTGTTTCGACGCCGTGACGCACGACGCGTTTTTCCAGGTCACCGCCCAGCCAGTACGACAGGTCGGCGGGACGATCGATTTGCCAGGCGACGAAGTCAGCGACCTTGCCGGCTTCCAGCGAACCATGGGTGTCGGCCACGCCCAGCGCGGTGGCGGCATGGATCGTCGCACCGGCCAGGGCTTCTTCCGGGGTCATGCGGAAACAGGTGCAAGCCATGTTCAGCATCAAGCGTAGCGACAGCGCCGGTGACGTGCCGGGGTTGAGGTCGCTGGCGATGGCGATTTTCACCCCGTGTTTGCGCAACGCATCCATTGGCGGCAATTGGGTTTCGCGCAGGAAGTAGAACGCGCCGGGCAGCAACACGGCGACCGTGCCGGACGCGGCCATGGCGATGGCGTCTTCTTCGGTCATGAATTCCAGGTGATCGGCGGACAGAGCGTGATAACGCGCCGCCAGGCTCGAACCGTGCAATGACGACAGTTGCTCGGCATGCAGCTTCACCGGCAAGCCCAGTTTTTGCGCAGTGACGAACACCCGCTCGACCTGTGCCGGCGAAAACGCCAGGTATTCGCAAAACGCGTCCACCGCATCCACCAGCCCTTCGGCGGCCAGGGCCGGGAGCATCTCGGCGCAGATGTGATCGATGTAGTCGTCGGCGCGATCCTTGTACTCCGGCGGCAAGGCGTGGGCCGCCAGGCAGGTGCTGCGCACACTGATCGGCAGTTCCGCGCCGAGACGGCGGGCCACGCGCAGCATCTTGCGTTCGTTGGCCAGGTCGAGGCCGTAGCCGGATTTGATTTCGATGCTGGTCACGCCATCGCGCATCAAACTCTTCAACCGCTTGGCGGCGCTGGCGAACAACTCGTCTTCACTGGCCGCTCGCGTGGCGCGCACGGTGCTGGCGATGCCGCCGCCGGCCGCGGCGATTTCCGCATAGCTGACGCCTTGCAGACGCTGTTCGAATTCACCGCTGCGGTTACCGCCAAACACCGTGTGGGTGTGGCAGTCGATCAGGCCCGGTGTAACCCAGGCCCCGTTCAAATCGTTGACGGCCGGGTATTCACCCGCCGGCAGTTCAGCACGTGGGCCGATCCACTCAATGTGCGCACCGGACGTCACGATGGCCGCGTCCTCGATGATCGAGTAGACGCCTTGCGCCATGGTTGCGACGTGGCAGTGTTGCCAGAGAGTTTTCATCCCGTAATCTCCACAATGTTCAAAATCGGTTCGCGGGCAAGCCTCGCTCCTACAAGGTAGGAGCGAGGCTTGCCCGCGAAGAGGCCATCACAGACTAGGCAGCAACTTCGCCGATACCAGTTCATTCAGGCAACGCGTCGCCAACAACTCGCTAGCCGCATTGATGTCCGGCGCAAAGAAGCGGTCCTTCTCATAGAACGGCACTTCTTTACGCAGAATCGCCCGAGCCTTTTCCAGTTTCGGCGAGGTCTTCAGACCTTCACGCAGGTCAAGGCCTTGAGCCGCGGCCAACCATTCCACCGCCAGAACGCCGCGGGTGTTTTCCGCCATTTCCCACAGACGCTTGCCGGCAGCCGGAGCCATCGACACGTGGTCTTCCTGGTTGGCGGAGGTCGGCAGGCTGTCCACCGAATGCGGATGGGACAACGCCTTGTTCTCGCTGGCGAGTGCCGCAGCGGTCACCTGGGCGATCATGAAACCGGAGTTCACGCCGCCATTGGCCACCAGGAACGGCGGCAGTTGCGACATGTGCTTGTCCATCATCAGCGAGATGCGGCGTTCGCTCAGCGAGCCGATTTCAGCGATGGCCAGGGCCATGTTGTCGGCGGCCATCGCGACAGGTTCGGCGTGGAAGTTACCGCCAGAGATCACGTCACCTTCAGCAGCGAACACCAGCGGGTTATCCGAAACGGCGTTGGCTTCGACGGCCAAGACTTCGGCAGCCTGACGGAACTGGGTCAGGCAGGCGCCCATGACTTGCGGCTGGCAGCGCAGGGAGTACGGGTCCTGGACCTTTTCGCAGTTCTCGTGCGAATCGGACACTTCACTGCGCTCGCCCAGCAAGTCGCGGTAAGCGGCAGCGGCGTCGATCTGGCCTTTCTGGCCACGGGCGGCGTGGATGCGGGCGTCGAACGGCGAGCGCGAACCCAGCACCGCTTCGACGGTCAGGCCGCCCAGAGCCAGGGCGCCCGCGAACAGATCTTCACCTTCGAACAGACCGCGCAATGCGTAAGCGGTGGACACCTGAGTACCGTTGAGCAGCGCCAGGCCTTCTTTCGCGGCCAGGGTCAGCGGGGTCAGACCGGCGACTTTCAGCGCTTCGGTCGCTTCCATCCACTCGCCTTTGTAACGAGCCTTGCCTTCACCCAGCAGCACCAGCGACATGTGGGCCAATGGCGCCAGGTCGCCGGAGGCACCGACCGAACCTTTCAATGGAATGTGCGGGTAAACCTCGGCGTTGATCAGGGCGATCAGCGCGTCGATGACCACGCGACGAATACCGGAGAAACCACGGCTCAGGCTGTTGACCTTGAGCACCATGACCAGACGCACCAACGCGTCGCTGATCGGCTCGCCGACGCCGGCAGCGTGGGACAGCACCAGCGAGCGCTGCAGGTTTTCCAGGTCTTCGCTGGCGATGCGGGTCGAGGCCAGCAGGCCGAAACCGGTGTTGATGCCGTAAGCGGTACGGTTCTCGGCGAGGATCTGTTCCACGCAGGCAACGCTGGCTTCGATCTGGGCAGCAGCGCTGTTATCGAGGGTGATTTTGACCGGTTGCTGATAGACATCACGCAGTTGGGCAAGGCTCAGTTGGCCGGGGATCAGGTTTAGTGCAGTCATTTTGTGCTCCTTTTGAGAGTTTTTATTCTTCATAAACGAAGAAGACTCACCAGACGCTCCGGAGATATCCGTTGTCCGTCGCGACTCGCTTTTTGGGAGCCGCGCCTTGGCACGTTGGTGTTGTGTGGAAATCAGTTCAGATTCGGTAAAGCCTTGTGCAGCAAATTCGAGTCTTTCAATACGCCGGCAGCGGCGGCGATGTCCGGCGCCAGCCAGCGATCCTGGTCGTAGGCCGGAACACGCTCACGCAGCAGACGCCACGCCGCATCGGTGCCGGCGCCGAAGCGTTGCTCTTTGAGGAATTCAAAAGCCTGGGCCGCCAGCAGGTACTCGATGGCGAGGATCTGCGTGCAGTTTTCCAGCGCGCGATGCAGCTTCAGCGCGGCGTTGGTGCCCATGCTCAGGTGGTCTTCCTGCAAGCCGGAAGTGACGTAGTTGTCGAGCACCGCCGGCTGCGCCAACTGGCGGTTTTCCGCACACAGCGAAGCGGCGACGTATTGCACGATCATCATCCCGGAGTTCACCCCCGGATTGGCCACCAGGAACGCCGGCAGACCGCTGACGTGCGGGTTGATCAAACGGTCCAGACGTCGTTCGGCGATGGAGCCGATTTCGGCCATGGCGATGGCCAGCAAATCAGCTGCCAGGGCCACGGACTGACCATGCGGGTTGGCTTGGGACATGACGCGGAAATCATCCGGCGTGCCCAGCAGCAACGGGTTATCCGTGCAGCCGTTGAGTTCTGTTTCGACTTGCTTGATCGCGTGATCGAGCTGATCGCGAGCGGCGCCGTGGACTTGCGGGATCGACCGGATGCTCAGCGCATCCTGCGTACGAATGCCTTTGCTGCTGGCAATCACTTCGCTGCCATCGAGCAGCGCCCGCAGGTTGATCCCGACCTGTTGCATGCCCGGATGCGGTTTGAGCGCGATGATCTCGGCGTCGAACGCAGCGATCTGGCCACGCTGGGCTTCGAAGCTCATGGCACTGATCACGTCGGCCCACTGCAGCAGGCGCGTCGCATCGGCAATCGCCAGGCAGCTGAGGCCGCTCATGCACGGCGTGCCGTTGACCAGGCACAGACCGTCCTTGGCGCCGAGTTGAACCGGTTGCAGGCCTTCTTCAGCCAGCGCCTGTTGAGCGGAAACAATCTGCCCGCGATAGCTGACATTGCCGACACCCAGCAGTGCGATGCCGATGTGCGCCATGTGGGTCAGGTAACCGACCGAACCCTGGGACGGCACTTGCGGGGTGATGCCCCGATTGAGCAGCGCGAGCAAGGCTTCGACCACTTGCCGGTGAATGCCGGATTTGCCCTGGGAGTAGTTGCGGATCGCTGCGCACATGATCGCGCGGGTCTGCTCGTCGGCCAGTGGTGCGCCGACGCCACAGGCATGGCTGAGCAAGGTGTTGCGTGACAGTTGGCTGAGCTGTTCGTCTTTGAGCGATACGTTGCAAAGCGCGCCCAGACCGGTGTTGACGCCATAGGCGCGTTCGCCGCTGGTGACGATGCGCTGGACGATCGCCTGGGCATTGTCGATGCGTGCCCAGGTCTGGGCCGACAGCTCGAGTTGTGCGCCGTGACGGGCTACCGCGACCACATCCTGCCAACGCAACGGGGCATCGGCGATAACGATTTTTTCAGCCTGGGACATCATTAACCTCAACCGTACAACCAGAATATTGATGCAGCTTCACCGGCGCCTTCGCGGGCAAGCCTCGCTCCTACAGGTGTGGGAGCGAGCCTGCTCGCGATGGGGCCGGCACAAACGCCGCAAACCTTTAAACCACCGCCGCCCGCCGCTGTACGAACCGGTCGACATACTCATCCGCCGGCGAATGCAGGATCTCTCGCGGGGTGCCGACCTGAATCAGGCGGCCATCCTTGAGGATCGCGATGCGGTTGCCGATGCGCACGGCCTCGTCGAGGTCGTGGGTAATGAAGACGATGGTCTTGTGCAGGGTCTTTTGCAGCTCCAGCAACTGGTCCTGCATCTCGGCGCGAATCAGCGGATCGAGCGCACTGAAGGCTTCGTCCATCAGGATGATGTCGGTGTCCGCCGCCAACGCACGTGCCAGGCCCACACGCTGACGCATGCCGCCCGAGAGCTGATGCGGGTATTTGTTTTCGTAGCCCTTGAGGCCCACGGTGTTGATCCAGTGCAGCGCGCGTTCGGTACACATCTGCTTGCTCTCGCCGCGCACTTTCAGGCCGTAGGCGACGTTGTCCACCACGGTCTTGTGCGGCAACAGGCCGAAGCTCTGGAACACCATGCTGATCTTGCGACGACGAAATTCGCGCAGGGCTTCCATGTCGTACTGCAGGATGTCCACACCATCCACCAGGATCGCGCCGCTGGTCGGGTCGATCAGGCGGTTGAAGTGGCGCACCAGGGTCGATTTACCGGAACCGGACAGGCCCATGATCACGAAGATCTCGCCGCTGCCGATGCTCAACGACAGGTCGTTCACACCGACTACGCAACCGGTTTCGGCCAGCACCTGATCCTTGGTCTTGCCCTGGCCGATCATGCCCAGCGCTTCCTTGGAACGGTTACCGAAAATCTTGAAGACGTTTTTGACTTCGATCTTGCTGATGGCTGCGTTGCTCATTTGCTCACCTCATGCCGTGCACGACCGTACGCCTGTGTAATGCGGTCGATCACCACTGCCAGAATCACGATCGCCAGACCGGCTTCAAGGCCGCGTCCGACGTTGAGGGTCTGAATCCCCACCAACACATCTTCACCCAAGCCACGGGCACCGATCATCGAGGCAATCACCACCATCGACAGGGCCATCATGGTGGTCTGGTTGATCCCGGCCATGATGCTCGGCAGGGCCAGCGGCAATTGCACGCCAAACAGTTGCTGCCAGCGGTTGGCACCGAAGGCGTTGATCGCTTCCATCACTTCACCGTCGACCTGGCGGATACCCAGATCAGTCAGGCGGATCAGCGGCGGCGCGGCGTAGATCACGGTAGCGAAAATCGCCGGGACCTTGCCCAGGCCGAACAGCATCAGCACCGGGATCAGGTACACGAAGCTCGGCATGGTCTGCATGATGTCCAGCAACGGCATCAGCACCGAACGCAGGCGATTGCTGCGTGCCGAGAGAATGCCCAGCGGAATGCCGATCAGCACCGAAATGACCGTCGCGACCATCATCAGCGCGAGGGTCTGCATCAGCTTGTCCCAGAGGCCGACCGCGCCCACCAGGAACAGCAAACCGACGATCACGGAGGTGGTCACGACCTTGCGGGTCGCGTGCCAGGCAACGCCCGCCACGATCGCCAGCATCAGCCACCAGGGCGCCGCACGCAGCAGCCCTTCAAGATTGACGATGGCCCACAACAGGGTGTCGGAGATGCTGCGGAACACATCGCCGTAGTTGGTAACCAGCGAATCGACCCAACCGTTGACCCAGTCGGCGATGGAAAAGGTAAAGCTTTCGGGAAACATAAGAGACTCTCAATCAAGGGGTTGCGATCAAGCATCCGACTGCCGCTGACGGCAGTCGGAGAAGCTCAACCTACAAGGCCGCGTCGATCTTTTTGGCTGCGTCTTCGCTCACCCATGCGTGCCAGACTTCAGGATGTTCCTTCAAGAAGATCTTGGCCAGTTTTGGCGACTCGATCCGCTCTTTGGCCATACGCCCGAGGTTCTGGTTCAGCAGGTCGATCGGCAGGTTGACCTTTTCCAGCACGGCCACCAGTTCCGGGGCTTGCTCGTGGAAGGTCTTGGACAGGCCGACCTTGATGGTCACGCGCTTGTCCACGCCCGGCTTCTCTTCGAGTTTCACCAGGTCAACCTGGCCCATCAGCGGCGTTGGCGACCAGTAGTAGAACAGGATCGGCTCGCCACGCTTGTAGCTCGACAGCACGGCGGCATCCAGTGCCGGGCCGGTGCCCGGACGGAAGTTGGTGTAGCTGCTTTCCAGGCCGTAGCTTTTCAGCATTTCGCTGTTGTCCAGCTCACAGGTCCAGCCCGCCGGGCAGTTGTAGAAACGGCCCTTGGCTGGCTCTTCGGCGTCCTTGAACACGGCGGCATACTTGCCCAGGTCAGCAATGTTTTTCAGGTCCGGCGCCTTGGCTTCCAGTTTGCGCTTGGCGTCGCCTTCGATCACGTAGCGCGGCACGTACCAGCCTTCGACTGCGCCCACGACTGGCGCACCGACACCGACGACTTTGCCGGCCTTCTCGGCCTTGTTCCAGACTTCGCTGCGGCCGACCCACTCTTCGGCAAACACTTGAATGTCGTTGCTGCTCAGGGCGTTTTCCATGGTGATGGAGTTGCCCGGCAGGCTGTCGGTCTTGCAGTCGTAGCCTTTCTCCAGCACGACTTGCAGCACGTCGGTCAGGAGCATGGCGCTTTCCCAGTTCAGGCCGGCGAATTTCACCGGTTTGCCCGATTCGCACCAACCGGCTGCCTGAGTGGCGCCGGCGCTGGCCAACAGGCCCATGGAAAGCAATGTGGTCAGCAGGGTCTTGTTCGATTTCATTGTTGTGACGCTCCTAATCATGAATTGGCTTACGGCAGTCAAGAGGCATCCAGCCCTGTCCACGTCCAATCAGGCCTGCGCCGCAGCGCGACCGACATTCAGCTTTTGTTCGGTGATAACGTCCCGCTCGACCGGCAGGATCAGTTGATCGGGCACTGTGCCGTGCCATTTTTTTGCACACACGTAATACAGGGCGGCGGGGATCACCAGGCCGATGATCCAGGAGATATCCACATCACCCAGAGCGGCCACCAGCGGACCTGTATAGAACTTGCTGGAGATGAACGGCAGCTGCACCAGCACACCGAAAACATAGACGCTGATACCCAGAACGTTCCAACGACCGTAACGACCGTTCGGATCGGACAGCGCCGGCACGTCATAGCGCTCGCGGGTGATGCAGTAGTAGTCCACCAGGTTGATCGCGCTCCATGGAGTAAAGAACGCCAGCAAGAACAGGATGAAGGACTTGAACGCACCGAGGAACGAGTGCTGGCCGAGCAACGCCATCAGGGTCGCCGCACCCACGATGACCAGCACAAACAGCAGACGCTGCAAGCGCGTTACTTTCAGGTCACCACGGAAACCGCTGATGATGGTCGCGATGCACATGAAGCTGCCGTAGGAGTTCAGCGTGGAGATGGTGACCTTGCCGAACGCGATGCTGAAGTACAGCAGCGCAGCGGTGGCACCGGTACCACCCAGACCCACGATGTAGGCCACTTCGTGACCGGCGAATTGCCCATTGGCCGAGGCGGCCGCAAACACGCCGAGGATCATCGCCACCTGCGCGCCAATGACCGAACCTGCACCCGCGGCGAAAAAGGTTTTCACCGAGGAAGTCTTGCTCGGCAGGTAGCGTGAATAGTCAGCCACGTAAGGACCGAAGGCGATCTGCCAGGACGCCGCGAGCGACACCGCAAGCAGAAAGCTGCTCCAGCTGAAGTGGCGGATTTGCAGGAGTGCGCCAACGTCAGTCTGGCTCATCAAACGGCTGAACAGGTAAACGAAGGCAATCACACCAATGACGCTGGCAATACGGCCAATCCAATGGATCACCCGATAGCCCAGCACCGTGACCAGCACGATGACACTGGCGAAGATGAGGATACCGACGGTGTCACTGACGCCAAACAACTGGCCCAGCGCCTGACCGGACAGCACGGTGCCCGTTGCGGTGAAACCCAGGTACATCAGGCACACCAGCACGATCGGGATCGCCGCGCCATAAACGCCGAACTGCACACGGCTGGAGATCATCTGCGGCAGGCCAAGCTTGGGCCCTTGCGCAGCATGCAGCGCCATCACCCCGCCGCCGAGCAGTTGACCGATCAACAGACCGATCAACGACCAGAACACGTCACCGCCCAGCACCACGGCCAGGGCCCCGGTGACAATCGCGGTGATTTGCAGGTTGGCACCCATCCACAGCGTGAACTGGCTGAACAGACGACCGTGTCTTTCCGCTTCCGGGATGTAGTCGATCGAACGTTTCTCGATCAACGGTTTGCTGCCTGCACGATCGTTGTTAACAGCCATGATTCAACCTCTGTGGATTGTTCTTCCGGGTTGGTAAAAATCTTTGTAGGAGCCGGCTTGCCGGCGATTCAGGCACCCTGATGTATCAGGTAAATCGCCATCGCCAGCAAGCTGGCTCCTACAGAGGTGTTGCGTTATTTACCGGTAATCATCGGCAGGTTCAGCCCTTGTTCCTTGGCGCAGTCGATCGCGATCTGGTAACCCGCATCGGCGTGACGCATAACGCCGGTGGCCGGGTCGTTGTGCAGAACGCGGGCAATACGCTCGGCCGCTTCGTCAGTACCGTCGCAGACAATCACCATGCCGGAATGCTGGGAGAAGCCCATGCCGACGCCGCCGCCGTGGTGCAGGGAAACCCAGGTCGCGCCGCTCGCGGTGTTCAGCAGGGCGTTGAGCAGAGGCCAGTCGGACACGGCATCGGAACCGTCTTGCATCGATTCGGTTTCGCGGTTCGGGCTCGACACCGAACCGGAGTCCAGGTGGTCGCGGCCGATCACGATTGGCGCGGACAATTCACCGCTGCGTACCATTTCGTTGAACGCCAGACCGAGCTTGGCGCGCAGGCCCAGGCCAACCCAGCAGATACGTGCCGGCAGACCCTGGAAGCTGATGCGCTCGCGCGCCATGTCCAGCCAGTTGTGCAGGTGGGCGTCGTCCGGGATCAGTTCTTTGACCTTGGCGTCGGTTTTGTAGATGTCTTCGGCGTTGCCCGACAGTGCAGCCCAACGGAACGGGCCGATGCCACGGCAGAACAGCGGACGGATGTAAGCCGGTACGAAGCCTGGGAAGTCGAATGCGTTTTCCACGCCTTCTTCCTGGGCCATCTGACGGATGTTGTTGCCGTAGTCGAAAGTCGGGATGCCCATTTTCTGGAAATCCAGCATCGCTTTAACGTGCACGGCCATCGATTGCTTGGCCGCTTTCACCACGGCAGCAGGCTCGGTCTTGGCGCGAGCGCGATACTCTTCCCAGGTCCAGCCGGCCGGCAGGTAACCGTTGAGCGGGTCGTGGGCGCTGGTCTGGTCGGTGACCATGTCCGGACGCACACCGCGGCGGACCAGTTCCGGCAGGATTTCAGCGGCGTTACCCAGCAGGGCGATGGAAATCGCTTTGCCTTCCTTGGTGTATTTCTCGATGCGGGCCAGAGCGTCGTCGAGGTCTTTGGCTTGCTCGTCGACGTAGCGGCTGTTCAAACGGAAGTCGATGCTGACCTGTTGGCATTCGATGTTCAGCGAGCAAGCGCCGGCCAGGGTTGCAGCCAGAGGTTGAGCGCCGCCCATGCCGCCCAGGCCTGCGGTCAGGACCCAACGACCTTTGAGGTCATCGTTGTAGTGTTGGCGACCGGCTTCGACGAAGGTTTCGTAGGTGCCTTGAACGATGCCCTGGCTACCGATGTAGATCCAGCTGCCGGCGGTCATCTGGCCGTACATGGCCAGGCCTTTGGCGTCGAGTTCGTTGAAGTGTTCCCAGCTCGCCCAGTGTGGCACCAGGTTGGAGTTGGCGATCAGTACGCGCGGAGCGTTGCTGTGGGTCTTGAACACGCCGACCGGCTTGCCGGATTGCACCAGCAGGGTCTCGTCTTCGTTCAGGTTGGTCAGGCTTTCGACAATCTTGTCGTAGCATTCCCAGTTACGCGCCGCACGACCGATACCACCGTAAACCACCAGCTCTTTAGGGTTCTCGGCGACTTCCGGGTCGAGGTTGTTCATCAGCATGCGCAGCGGCGCTTCGGTCAGCCAGCTCTTGGCGGTCAGCTTGTTACCGCGGGCGGCACGGATTTCAACGTCACGAAACTTAGTAGGTTTCTGGGTATTGTCAGTCACGAAAAAGACTCCTCAGCGATCAATTCAAACCAACCCTGGCGGTGGGTAAGCCAGCCTGTGCGCGTCAACGCGACACAAGCGAATCAGTGGACGCTGCGGAGAGTCTCGATCGACTCATACGCATACGTCTTTACTTGTACATACAAGCATATGCAATCAAGCGGCCAACTTGTTGGATGGGTGTTCAAGAAAAGTTTTTGGAAGGCTGGAAGCCCCCTGGATCAAGGGTTTTGGAGAAGATGAAATTTTTCGGGAGGATTTTGCGGAGGGGAGGACTGTTGTTACTTGAGCGTGGTTTTGCGCCACGCTGGGGCGTTCGGTAACAAAGTGGTGCGCATTAGGGAACGGATTTGATCGGTGGAAAAACTTCGCGGGCAAGCCTCGCTCCTACAGGGGATCTGCGGTCCACTGTAGGAGCGAGGCTTGCCCGCGAAAGGATTTTGGATCAGCGTGCAGTCAGCTCGACCACACAGCACGGGCCTTTACTGGAGACTTCCAGCAGGCCGTTATTACCGTCGAGTTGCAGGCAGTCATGGCGACCCAATTGCTGGGTGTTGTTACCAACCTGCACTTCCAGCGCCTCGCCGACACTGAACACCAACACCGTGCCCGCCGAACTGAAAAACCGTTGTTCGCCGTCCAGCCACTGCAACCGTGCGCTGTAACGCTGCGGCGCATAAATCAGGTTGAAGTCGCGAATCGGCCCGCCAAGCAGAGTGCACGACACCTGGCTCTCGCCACTGAACGCAAACGGTTCCAGCGGTAACAACGGATGCGTGTCCTGGCCGTCGACGCGCAAGGTCATGCCGTCGCCTTGCAGCACGGTGATCACTCGCTCATAGCCAGTGAACGTCGAGAAGCCACCCGACTCACCAATATCGGCAATCGACAGGCGCCAGCCGAAACCATCCAGGCCAGTACCCGCATCGCGGGTGATTTCTTCAGTGCTGCCGCCGCCGTTTTTCCACGGCATGCGCGGGTAATCAACGGCACGTAAAACCTTTATCTGACTCATTTATGAAACCGACCTTCCAGACGATGACGGGAACCAGGGTGGATCAAACGGGCGGCGGTCACTGGCTGACGGCCAGACCAGGTGCGGCGACGAATCAGCAGGCACGGCTCGCCTTTCTCAATCTGCAGCAATTTGCACTCGCTGGCCTCGGCCAGAATCGCCTCGACCACATGCTCGCCTTCGGTCAGCGGCGCGACCTGGTTCAGATAGGCGTAAGGCGTTTGCAGCGTGAAGTCCTGCTTGAGGTAGTCCGGGGCGACCAGCGCGTTGACGAAACGGTCTTCGATTTGCACCGGAATGTCGTTTTCGAAATGCACGATCAGCGAGTGGAAGACTTTTTGACCTTCACGCATGTCCAGCGCCAGGGCGCGCTCGGAACCGGCGGCCTCTTCTTCAAGGGTAATGACCTTGCAGGTATGGCGATGGCCACGGGAGGCGATTTCGTCGGCGATGTTGTGCACTTCGAACAGCGCGGACTGGCTTTTCGGTTCGGCGACGAACGTGCCGACGCCTTGCATACGCACCAACAGACCGTCGGCAGTCATCTCGCGCAGCGCGCGGTTGATGGTCATGCGGCTGAAACCGAGTTGGCTGACCAACTCGCTTTCCGACGGAACGCGGTAGTGCGGCGGCCAGTTTCCACTGTCGATTTGCTGGGTGATCATCTGTTTGACGCGGGCGTACAAGGGCGCCGGACTGTCGCCCATGTTCGCGGCCAACGGTGACACTGCAGGCGGAGTCGGCACGGTTAATCCTTGTTCGTTGAAGAGAGGTTGCTAGCTTGCCGGAGTTTACCGGGCAGGCAAACGTCTGTATATGTATATACAAATAACACACGATGGGGTGCTGAACCATGTCCGCCTTCTTTGCCGAACGCGCGCTGCTGCCTAGTGGATGGGCCAACAATGTACGTCTTGAGGTCAGCGCCGACGGCGTTTTGACCCATATCCAGGCCGATTCCCACGCAGATGGTGCCGAACGGCTAAGCGGTCCGCTGCTGCCAGGCATGCCGAATCTGCACTCCCACGCGTTCCAGCGAGCGATGGCCGGGCTGGCGGAAGTGGCCGGTAATCCGAACGACAGTTTCTGGACCTGGCGCGATTTGATGTACCGTCTCGTCGGAAAAATCAGCCCCGACCAACTCGGCGTAATCGCCCGTCAGCTGTACATCGAAATGCTCAAGGCCGGTTACACCTCGGTGGCGGAATTTCATTACGTGCACCACGACACAAGCGGCCAACCCTATGCAGATCCGGCCGAACTGGCATTGCGCATCAGTCAGGCGGCCAGCTCCGTCGGCATCGGTTTGACCCTGCTGCCGGTGCTCTACAGCCATTCCGGTTTCGGCGGCCAGACGCCGAACGACGGCCAGCGTCGCTTTATCAACAGCACTGAAAACTACCTCAAGCTCCAGTCGCGCTTGCAGCCGATCCTGGCGCAGCAACCGGCCCAATCGCTGGGTCTGTGTTTCCACTCGTTGCGTGCGGTAACACCGCAACAGATTAGCGAAGTACTGGCGGCCAGCGACAAGCAGTGCCCGGTGCACATTCACATCGCCGAGCAGCAGAAGGAAGTCGACGACTGCCTGAGCTGGAGCGGTCGCCGGCCGCTGCAATGGCTGTACGAAAATACCGAAGTCGACCAACGCTGGTGCCTGGTCCACGCGACCCACGCCAACCCGGAAGAAGTGACGCTGATGGCCAAGAGTCGCGCCATTGCCGGTTTGTGCCTGACCACCGAAGCCAACCTCGGCGACGGGATTTTCCCGGCGGTGGACTTCCTCGCTCAAGGTGGGCGCATGGGCATCGGTTCTGACAGCCATGTGTCGCTGAGCGTGGTGGAAGAATTGCGCTGGCTGGAATACGGCCAGCGCCTGCGCGATCAGCGGCGCAACCGGTTGTATGGCGCGGATCAACCGATGGTCGGCCGTACGCTGTACGACGCGGCACTCGACGGCGGCGCGCAGGCGATGGGGCAGCCGATCGGTGCGCTGGAAGTTGGCAAACGGGCAGATTGGCTGGTGCTGGACGGCAACGATCCGTACCTGGCGACCGCCAGTGGCGACGGGATTCTCAATCGTTGGTTGTTTGCCGGCGGCGATCGCCAGGTGCGCGATGTGCTGGTCAATGGCCAGTGGGTTGTGCGCGATGGGCGACATGCCGCAGAAGAAGAAAGTAACCGCGCGTTCACCCAGGTCCTGCGCGACCTCTTGGGTTAACACAAACCCTTGTAGGAGCCGGCTTGCCGGCGATGGCGGACTGTCTGTCAACAGTGATGTTGAACATGACGGCCCCATCGCCGGCAAGCCGGCTCCTACAAAGGGTGCGTGATCAGTTAGAGGTCTTGGCCATCTGCGTATCCGTCGCACGCCATATCAGCCGCGTGGTGTCATACCCCTGCTGACGCGCCTTGCTCAGCAGTTCTTCGCGTACTACACCGTTGACCGTCGGGGTTCGCGACAGCAGCCACAGATAGCGGCGGCTCGGGTCGCCGACGATCGCAGTCTTGTAGTCGTCGCTGACGAACAACACCCAGTACTCGCCCTTCGCCACGCCAGGTATCAACCGCGAAAACCAGGTATCGAACTCGACCCACAACTTGTCGGTCTTGCCCGGCACCTGTGGATAAGCCGTGCCCTTGGCCTCTTCCCATTGCCAATCCGCCGTCAGGCAGCGATTCAGCACCAGAATGTTGCCGTCCGGCTTGAGCGTGTAATGCGCTTCGGATTGCGCGCAGTTGCGCTGGAAATACATCGGCAGACGCGCCAGCTCGTACCAGGTCCCTTGGTACTTCTTGAGATTGACGCTGTTGACCGTTTTCGGCGCCAACGGATTTTCACCAGAAGTGGCGCAGCCGGCCAATACCAGGCTGGCAAAAAGGAGGATCAATAACCGCTTCATTGTTTTTCTCCCGAGGGCATATCGCCCCGGTTTACTTCAGGCCTTGGCCGGAAAACATCAACACTTTGTCACCGGCGTACTGCACGCTGATAAAGCTGTTCTTGTCGCCCCAGGTGCAACTGGACATGCCGAGCGCGCCCGCGCAGTCGGTAGGTTTGCCCAGCAAGGTTTCCACCTCGGCCTTGGCCATGCCTGTCGACAACTTGGAGTAGTTTTCCTGATTGATTTTGCCGCACGCGGCCAGCAAGACGCAGAACGAAAGCAGGGCGATGGAACGCAGCGACATTGTGTAGCTCCTGGGACAAAGGGGAATGGCATGACAGCCAAGCTGAAGCTTAGAAGAGAAAACCCCTGTCTGGTTCCCTGACCGAGCGCCTATTTATCGGGCCGCTCGTCTGCCTTTTGCCGAAAAATCAGCCACTTTCTCGTGTTGTTGAGCATTTCGTCGGTTTTGACAGAATTCTCCTAATCTTTGGCGCCGCTCAGTCGACATAAAAGCAGCGCAAAGCCCGTTCCTGTGGCAAATTGACGCCCCTTGTCGACCAGCACCTCCGCGGTAGTTCATTTAATGACCAGAAACATGAAGTTCAGCCACAAAATCTTGTTGGCTGCTGCCCTCGTGGTGGCCGTTGCATTCGCCTGTTTCATCCTCTTCAACGACTACCGCCAGCGCCAGACCTTGCGCAGCAGTACCGAATCGTCGATGCAGGAACTCGGCAGCCTGACCACCAGCAACATTCAAACCTGGCTGGAAAGCCGCATCCAGCTGTTGCAATCGTTGTCCCAGCAGATCGCCGTGGACGGCAGCGCCCAGGCCAGCCTCAAGCGCGCCATCGACTTGCCGGCCTACACCAGCAATTTCCAGCTGAGCTACTTCGGCGGCACTGACGGCGTGATGTTCTCGGTTCCGGCCGGCAATCGCGCCGCCGATTACGACCCTCGCGCGCGTGGCTGGTACAAGGCGGCCAACGGCGCGCAACAGACCATCGTCACCGAACCGTACATCGCTGCGTCCTCCGGCAAACTGGTGATCACCGTGGCCACACCGGTGAAGCATCAGAACCAGATGATCGGCGTCGCCGGCGCCGACATTGACCTGTCCAGCGTCAGCGCGATCATCAACTCGCTGAACTTCGGTGGTCACGGCCATGCGTTTATCGTCAGCGCCGACGGCAAGATCCTGATTCACCCGGACAGCAAACTGGTGCTCAAGAACCTCGCCGAGGCCTACCCGAACGGCGCGCCGCAAGTCAGCCCGGGCATGAAAGAGGTCGAGGTCGACGGCAAGCGCCAGTTCATCTCCTTCACTCACGTCAACGGCGTGCCGTCGGCGGATTGGTATGTGGCGCTGGTGCTGGATCAGGACACCGCGTTCTCGATGCTCAGCGAATTCCGCACCTCGGCGATCATCGCCATGGTTATCGCCGTAGTGATCATCATCGCGCTGCTGGGCATGCTGATCAGTTTCCTGATGCAGCCGCTGCTGACCATGGGCCGCGCCATGCATGACATCGCCGAAGGTGAAGGCGACCTGACCAAACGCCTGACCATTCACGGCCACGACGAATTCGGCGCGCTGGGTACTTCGTTCAACCGCTTTGTCGAGCGGATTCACACCTCGATTCGCGAAGTGTCCTCGGCCACCGGCCAGGTCAACGAGGTCGCCCTGCGCGTTGTCGCCGCGTCCAACTCGTCGATGTTCAACTCCGACCAGCAAGCCTCGCGCACCAGCAGCGTGGCCGCCGCCATCAATGAACTGGGCGCCGCCGCTCAGGAAATCGCCCAGAACGCCGCCCTCGCCTCGCAGCATTCCAGCGATGCACGCGCCTTGGCCGAAGACGGTCAGCAAGTGGTGGATAAAACCATCGCGGCGATGCAGCAGCTCTCGGCGAAGATCAGCGATTCGTGCGGCAACATCGAAACGCTCAACAGCAACACGGTGAACATCGGGCAGATTCTGGAAGTGATCACCAGTATCTCGCAGCAGACCAACCTGTTGGCGCTGAACGCCGCCATCGAAGCCGCCCGTGCCGGTGAAGCCGGGCGCGGTTTTGCCGTGGTCGCCGACGAAGTGCGCAACCTGGCGCATCGCACCCAGGACTCGGCGCAGCAAGTGCAGAAGATGATCGAGGAACTGCAAGTCGGCGCCCGTGAAGCGGTGAGCACCATGACCGACAGCCAGCGTCAGAGTGAAAGCAGCGTCGGCATCGCCAATCAGGCGGGCGAGCGTCTGGGTAGCGTGACACAGCGGATTGGCGAGATCGACGGGATGAACCAGTCCGTGGCCACGGCGACGGAAGAGCAGACTGCGGTGGTGGAGTCGATCAATGTCGACATTACCGAGATCAACACGCTGAACCAGGAAGGGGTGGAGAACCTTCAGGCGACGTTGCGTGCGTGTTCCGATCTGGAGCAGCAGGCGGCGCGTCTTAAGCAGTTGGTCGGTAGCTTCAGGATTTAAGGCGCTCTTGCGGGCCTCATCGCGAGCAGGCTCGCTCCCACATGGATCTTCGTAACGCTGGAGATCCACTGTGGGAGCGAGCCTGCTCGCGATGACGGCTTCAGCCGCAATGAAGATTTAGAACCTTGAGCCAGGCTGCGAAAGAAACGCCAACTCCTCAACCGTAGACTCCCTTCCCAACACCGCATTGCGATGCGGAAACCGTCCAAACCGCGCAATCACCTGCTGGTGCTTCTCGGCGTAGCTCAGATAGTTGCTAAAGAGTTTCCGGTCGCCCTCTGGCTGTTGCGCCACCAGATCGATATAGCGTGAGACGGCCTCATTCTGCACCGCCAGATTCTCGCAGTGCTCGAACACCAGATAGATGAACACCCGCTGAATCGGCTTCAACTGCCGATCGAAATCCGCAGCAATGCCTTGCGCCACCAATGCCTGAGCCCTGAGATCGCCGGAAAAGGATTTGGGTGTTTCGCGAAAGATCATTCGCGGCAGTTGATCGAGCAGCAGCACCAAGGCCAGCCAACCTTCCGGGCGTTGCGCCCAGTCAGTCAATCCGCCGGCCAGTGCCTGCTCGACCCAGTCCCCGAAACGCGTCTGCGCTTCGAGGTCCTGGCTGTCGTGCTTGCCGAACCATAACCTGCCCTTCTCAGCCGCTACTTCGTTCGACGATTCGGAATTTCCGAACCACCATTCGAGCAACGGCTGCCAGGGCGCGGTCATGTTTATTCCTTGTGGTAAGCCGTGACGCGTGCGACTTCTTCTTTCGAACCGAGGAACACTGCTACGCGCTGGTGCAGGCCTTCCGGTTGAATGTCGAGGATGCGCTGGTGGCCGTCGGTGGACGCGCCGCCCGCCTGTTCAACCAGGAACGACATCGGGTTGGCTTCGTACATCAGGCGCAGTTTGCCCGGCTTCGACGGCTCACGGCTGTCGCGTGGGTACATGAACAGACCGCCACGGGTCAGGATGCGGTGCACGTCGGCAACCATCGCGGCAACCCAGCGCATGTTGTAGTTCTTTTTCAACGGGCCTTCATCGCCAGCCAGCAATTCGCTGACGTAACGCTGTACCGGCGCTTCCCAGTGACGCTGGTTGGAGGCGTTGATCGCGAATTCCTGAGTAGACTCAGGGATCGTGATGTCTTCGTGGGTCAGTACGAAGCTGCCCATTTCACGGTCCAGGGTGAAGCCTTTGACGCCATTGCCCAGGGTCAGTACCAGCATGGTCTGTGGGCCGTAGATCGCGTAACCGGCGGCAACTTGCTGAGCGCCTGGCTGCAGGAAGGCCTTTTCGTTCAAAGGCTCGTTCTGGGTCAGGTATTCGTTCGGGCAACGCAGCACCGAGAAGATCGTACCGACCGGCGCGTTGATGTCGATGTTCGACGAACCGTCCAGCGGGTCGAATACCAGCAGGTACGCGCCTTTCGGGTATTTGCCCGGGATCTGGTAGGCATTGTCCATTTCTTCGGACGCCATGCCGGCCAGGTGACCGCCCCATTCGTTGGCTTCGAGCAGGATGTCGTTGGACATCACGTCCAGCTTCTTCTGCACTTCACCTTGGACGTTTTCAGTGCCCATGCTGCCCAGAACACCACCCAGGGCGCCTTTGGAGACGGCGTGGCTGATTTCTTTACAGGCGCGCGCCACCACTTCGATCAGGAAACGCAGATCGGCAGGGGTGTTGTTGCTACGGGTCTGCTCAATCAAATAGCGACTCAGGGTAACGCGGGACATGGAAGGCTCCGGTGGAATGGGGGGCTAAAAACCCGCGCAGTTTAACGCGAGTCGGGGCGTATTTCCTCCTATCAGACGTGATACATCCAACAGAGTTCATGTGCCGGGTTTAGCGTAGATCGAAACCGGCCGGATGTGGGCCGGCGACGGGCGGCAGTTTTGAGATTTTTGTTGCCTGACAGTCAGTCTTCGCGGGCAAGCCTCGCTCCTACAGTGGAACGCGTACACCTGTAGGAGCGAGGCTTGCCCGCGAATGGCGCGCAGCGCCAGCCTTTCTCAGGAATTGGCCGGGGGTTTACGCAACAAGCTGAACGCCATCGCCGCCAAAAACAAAACACCCAGCAACAACACCGCCCACAACCCGAACTTCTTCCAGTTCGGTTCAGCCTGTGCAACGGATGTGAGCGTGGAGCTCGGCGTCTCTACCACCCCGCCCGACACCGTAGCCTTGCCCAACGCCGCCCACTTCGCCGCGCTGTAATCCGGAATCAACGTTGCCAGCGGCAGGTTCGCCGCTTTCACCGTCGCACTGCCCAGCGCCAGCGTATAAGGCCCGGCACCGCGCGCCAGGAACACCAGTTGCGTCGAGCGCACAGCGAAACGCACCGTCGGCGCCTCGGCGCCCAAGCCACCGCCGCGCTCGTCCACCGTCAACTTCAACTGCTGCACGGTTTGCCCCGGCAACTGCAATTCGTTCTGCACCACGTCCTGGCCACTCTGGGTCAGGCGATAGAGCAAACCACTGCTCAACGGCTGCCACGGCAGGCTGCTTTCCCGACGACCGGACAACGTCACCGGCGCCAGGCTGTTTGGCTGATTCAGCTCGACCTGCACGCGCTCGACGTTCAACCCCATCGGCAATTGCCAGGTGTATTCACCCGCCTTCACGCTGGCGCCCGCCAACGGTTGCGACCAGACCAATGGCAGCGGCAGGCTGCGCGTGCTGGCGCTTTGCAGTTGCGCCGAGGTCAATATCGGCGCCGATTGTGGCGTGTTCCACAACAAACGCAGATAGCGCGCCGATTGTCCCGGCAAGCCGACCTCATGCTGCTCGACCCGCTCGTCGGCAAACGTCAGCCGCGCCACCTGCCCGTCACCCCACGACTGCCAATGCTGCAAATCGTCGCTGGCTTCGATGCTGAAACGCTGGAAGCCATCGCGCTCGCTGGTCCAGTCGAGGATCAATTGCTGCAACGGTGCCTTGATGCCGCTGGCGTCGAGCAGCCAACCGCTCAGCACTTCTTCGCCCACCTCCAGCTGACTCGACGGCTGCACTTCGACCAACGTGCCATTGGCGCTCGATTGCACCCGCACACTCGGCGCGCGCTCGGTGGCGTCCGCCGAGTTGTACAACGGGAACCATTTCACGTCGGTCAGGGTGGGGGTTTCGCCGGTTTTCGCGGTCTCCCGCGCCACGGCGTAGGCCTGAGCCTCACCGGCCGCGTTGAACACGCGCACATCGCTGAGGTCGGTTTGTCGCGCATTCAGCTGCACGGCCAAGGGCAATTCGAGGCGATACCACGGACCTTCGCCGCTCACGGTCAACGGCACTTGCGTGGCGAAGTCCGCCGGTTTTTCCTGCGCGTTGGCCGACAGCGCCACGCCCAACGCAACAGCGCCCAACCAGACCAGGTTCAGCTTTTGACTCAAGACGACACTCCTTCGGTTTCCGGGGCCGGTTTTCCAGATTCCGGCGTAGCGTCGACGCGCTTGGGCGGCAACGGGGCGAAATAGCCCACCACCAACAGCAACACGCCAACACCGATAAACGAGACGATCCGGGCGAGTCCGCCACGGTTACTCAATTCGACAAAGAACAGTTTCGCGACCACCACACCGATCAGCGCCGCGCCGATCAGCCAGACTTCGCGACGATGACGCAGATGGCCACCGATCATCAGACTCAGCGCCATCAAGGTCCAGACGATCGACAGACCGGCCTGCACCTGCATCGACGCGAGCAGCAAATCCAGCTCGAACGGTACGCCGCCCCATTGGTGAGCCGTGCGATTCACCAGCGCAGTGAAAAACGCGAACAGCGAAACACCCGCGATCAGCTGCGTGGCGTGATCGAAGATGTCCTTGCGGATCGCCAATTGCGTCACGGCGCTGCGGGCCCACACGTAAACGCCGAACAGCGCAAACAGCAGCCCCAACTCCAGCGGATTGATCAGCGGCACATAGGGCAGCGGCTCGGCGGTGCCGTCGCTGACAATGTTCGCCAGCCAGAACCAGCCGAGCATGAGCAAGGCCAGCGGCGCCGCCGCGTACAGTCGATACTCGCGCGGATAAGCCGACACCGGCCACGGCCAGGCACGCGGTGCGGCCATCAACACCAGATAAACACTCGGCAGAATCGCCCAACCCAGCCAACGCCAGGCGTTGTATTGCTCGGACAACAGCAGCAAGCCGTAACGCAACTCCAGCGCCAGCACACCGATCAACAGCCAGCAACCGAGCACATGAGCGGTGCTCAAAGCCCGCTCGGGGAGCATCGGCGCCAGACGCCGCAACGAGATGAAATGCACGACGAACACCGCCGCCCAGACGAGCCAGCCAAAGTCGGCCGCCGGGTGGTAACGCGCGTGCCATGCCCCGAGCAATACCACACCCGCCGCAGGAATCAGCAAAGTGCAGAGCAAACCCAGCGACGGCCATTTCAGGCGCAACGCCAACACGGCCCACAGCGCGACGCTCAGCGCCGCGACTGCCAGCAGCAACGTCGCCTGAAGATTCATCGGTGCAAAACGCAGCACTTCACTGATCCACGCCAACGCCCACCAACCCGCGCCCCACACCAGCAGCACTTCGGACAAACGCTGCAAACTCAGGACATCGAACGCCGAAGCATGGTTGCCGAGCTGCAAGCGCCAGGCGCCGACCAGCGCCGCCAGCCCCAGCACCAACGGCGTCCAGAATCCGCTATGCGCCAATGGTTTGAGCCCTTCGCTGGCCAGCGGCCCCAGCAGGTCCGGCCCGACGAACAGGAACGCCGCCCCGCCAATCACCTGCAACAGCAGACCGAAGACGAAACTCACGCGCTGCTTCAGATAAAGGCTCAGCCAGATAATGAACAGACCACTGGCCGCCCACACCGCACTTGCGGTTTGCCACGGCAGCACGAACAGAACAGCGAGGTTGATCAGCACCAGACCGGCTAGCAACACCACCGACAAACCGCGTAACAGCCGAACATCGCTGCGCACCATGTCATCGCGGGCGGCCAGCAACATACCGGCGATCAACGCCAGGCCGATCAGCGACGCGCTGAGCAAACCGCTCCAACCGGCGCTGAACACCGCGCCAGACTCACCGCTCGCACCTTGCAGGCGCAGCAGGAACAACGCGCCGCCCAGCAATTGCACAGCGAACGCGGTGAAGAGGAAGGTGCGCGATTGCAGACGCAGACCGACAAACAACGTCGCCAGACCGGCCAGCGCCCAACTGATCGCCGTGCCGTGGGTAAAGAAGAACAGCGGCGCCAGCAGATAGAGGAAGGTCAGGCCGAGGCACGCCAGCACCGGCAAGCCTTTGCGCTCCCACGCCAACGTCTGCTCAGGCAAGGCGTTGCGCAATTGGTAGAAACTGAACAGCAGCGCCATGCCGAGCATCAACGCGCCCAGCGGCGCACCTTCCAGCAGGCTACTTTCGCCGAACCGCAGCTCACTGAGGAACGCCAGCGCCGAACCCAGTTGCAGCAGCAATGCAAAGGCGCGCGCCAGCGGTCGTTGCTGACGCAATCCGAGCCAGAAAATCCCGGCGCCTTCCACCGCCCAAGCGGCCGCTGTCCAGCGCGCATCAAGCCCCAACGGGATCGCCAGACTGGCGAAGATCACGCCCAACGCCAGACAGGTTTCCGCCAGCAACAACGCTCGGCCACCCATCAGCAGGCGGGCCAGGCCCATGTAAATCATGCCCAGCGCCAATGCACTGAAAGCGGCAGCGAACTCCAGATGCTGGACCAGCGCGAACTGCAAACCGAAACCCACCAGCGGCGGGCCGAACAGCATCGTGCCGTCGACGTAGTCACCTTTGCGCGCCGACCAGTGCAGCAGCGCCTCGCGACTGTCGTCCTCGGGCGCGTCGCTCATTTCCAGCAACTTGCGTCGTGCAAACAGTAGCCCGATGGCCAGGTACATCAGGAAAAACACAATCAGGAACGGCTCGGTGCTCCACAGCAGCTCCGGTGTGTAGGAGCGCAGGCCCCAGGCGAAACCGATGCCGAAGGTGCCGACAAAGCCGATCAGGTTGAGCAGCCGCCAGGCCTTGAACCAGGCGATGGCGAGAATGCCGGTGTTGAGCAAGGCGAAATAGCTGAACAGCGCGACATGGTTGCCGGCGCCGGTGGACGTCAGGATCGGCGCGGCGAAACCACCCAACGCGGCGGCGCACGCCAGTGCCAGCGAGTCTTGAGTGATGGCCAGAATGGCCGAGAACACCGTCACCGCCACCAGCAACCCGAGCGCCGCCGTCGGATCAAGCAGCGGATGCAAACGCATGGCCGCGAACACCGTCAGGTACAACACGGCGATCCCGGTGCCTTGCAGCATCAACGCATAGTTAGTGTTGCGATGACGCAGCCACCAGCCCAGACCGAGCAGGGCCAACGCAGCCGCCGCCACCCCGGCGTAACGCAGTTCGATCGGCACCACCATGCCTTCGGTGGCATAGCGCAGCAGAAACGCCAGACCGAGGAACAACAGCACCACACCGACCCGCAGCACGGTGTTGCCACCGAACAGCCAGTTACGGGCACCGCTGATGGCGCGCTCGATGAAGTTCGGGCCCCGCGGGACGGCGGGCTCGCGGGCAACCGGCTCGGGCTTCCAGGCATCGTCGGGCAGCGGACGGCTGGTTTGCGTCGCTGTCGCGGTGATCGGTTCGAGTTCGGGCGGGAGTTCCCAGACCATCTCCGGGGAAGAGACAGGGACTTCTTCGAGAATGAATACGGGGGACGGGGCCGGTTCGCTGGCAAGCGGTTCCTCGGCAAGCGGCTCGCTGGTTTCAGGCGCCTTGACGCCAGACACCTCCAGCGTGGCCAGGCGTTGCTGGACCGCATTCAGCGCCACCTGCGCCTGCTCCAGCAGAGCGCGCTGTTCAGCCGCCTGTGAACCCAAACGGCCGATGCGAATGGCCTGGCCGATACCCAACCCGAGTAACGCACCCAACAGCGCGTCGCTGAACGACTCGTCGAGTATCCAGCCCAGCACCAGCCCTATCAGCATGAACATCCATTGCATGGTCGATATCCCTAAGCGGCCCATTGCCTTGCGGTGTCTGCGCTGATGCTTTCGCGGGCAAGGACATCACTGAAACATCTGGCAAACTGGTGCTTAGTATATCGGTCAGGTCCAACAACCGTCGGACCTTGCGCACATTTGTGGCTAAAAGTTACTCCAATGCTTTCCAGATATCCGTCGCGTACTCGCGAATGGTCCGGTCAGAAGAGAACCAGCCCATCCGGGACGTGTTCAACACCGCCGAACGCCACCACTCGTTCGAATCGTGCCAATGGGCTTCAACACGCATCTGCGCGTCCCAGTAGGAATCGAAATCGGCGCAGACCAGGAAGCGGTCGTAGTCGATCAGCGAATCGATCAAGCCGGTGTAACGGGACGGATCATCCGGCGAGAACACCCCGCCACGAATCGCTTGCAGCACATCATTGAGCCGATGGGACGCGGCAATATCCGGCGTCGCATTGAACTCATGATTCTGTTTACGCGCTTCAACCTGCTGCGCGCTGAGGCCGAAGATAAACATGTGCTCGGCGCCGATGCGCTCGCACATTTCCACGTTGGCGCCGTCCAGCGTGCCAATCGTCAGCGCGCCGTTGAGGCCGAACTTCATGTTACTGGTGCCCGACGCTTCGAAGCCTGCGGTGGAAATCTGCTCGGACAAATCCGCCGCCGGAATGATGCTCTCCGCCAGGCTGACGTTGTAGTTAGGCAGGAACACCACTTTGAGCAAGCCGCGCACAGTCGGGTCGTTGTTCACCACCCGGGCGATGTCGTTGGTCAGTTTGATGATCAGCTTGGCCTGGTGATAACTGGCGGCGGCCTTGCCGGCGAAGATCTTCACTCGCGGCACCCAGTCGATTTCCGGCTCGGCGCGAATCGCCTGATACAGCGCGACGGTGTGCAGCAAGTTGAGCAACTGACGTTTGTATTCGTGGATCCGTTTGACCTGCACGTCGAACATCGCCGCCGGGTTGACCGCAACCCCAAGGCGTTCGTGAATGATGTACGCCAGCGCTTTTTTGCTGTGCAGACGCTGTTCGGCGAAGGCCTTGCGGAACGCGGCTTTTTCCGCGAACGGTTCCAGATCGAGCAAGCGCTCTTCCGGGTTATCCAACAGATCAGGGCCGAGGGCATCGACCAGCATCGAGGTCAATTCCGAGTTGGCCTGATACAACCAGCGGCGGAAGGTAATGCCGTTGGTCTTGTTGTTGATCCGCTCCGGGTAGAGCTTGTGCAGTTCCGAGAACACGGTTTTGCGCATCAGTTGCGTGTGCAGCCCGGACACGCCGTTGACGCTGTGGGAGCCAAGGAACGCCAGGTTGCCCATGCGCACACGGCGACCGTTGTCCTCTTCGATCAGCGATACCGCGCGCAGCACATCAAAATCATGGATGCCTTTGGCGCGCAGCGAGTCGATGTGCTGGGCGTTGATCAGGTAAATGATCTGCATGTGCCTTGGCAGCATCCGCTCCATCAAACCGACCGGCCAGGTTTCCAGCGCTTCCGGCAACAGCGTGTGGTTGGTGTACGAAAGCGTGTCGACGGTGACCTGCCACGCGGCGTCCCACGCCACGTCGTAGACATCGACCAATTGGCGCATCAACTCGGCCACGGCAATGGACGGGTGAGTGTCGTTGAGCTGGATTGCCGCGTGGTCGCCCAGGGTCAGCACCGAGGTGTGCATGTTGCGATGACGGCGCAGCAAATCCTGGAGAGATGCAGCGACGAAGAAGTATTCCTGGCGCAGGCGCAGTTCCTGTCCGGCTTCGGTGCTGTCCGCCGGGTACAGTACGCGAGAGATACTTTCCGCCCGCGCCACTTCAGCGACCGCGCCGAGGTGGTCGCCGGCGTTGAAGCGCTCAAGGTGCAAATCTTCCATCGCACGGGCACGCCACAGGCGCAGCGTGTTGACGCTCGCCCCGCGCCAGCCGACTACCGGAGTGTCATAAGCAATGGCGCGCACGGTTTCCGCCGGGGACCAGACTTGCTTGGACTTGCCGTTTGAGTCGGTCACAGTTTCGACGCTGCCGCCGAAGCCGATCGGGTAAACCACTTCTGGCCGTTCGAATTCCCACGGGTTGCCGAAATCCAGCCAGTGTTCGGTCTGTTCCTGCTGCCAGCCATCGACAATCGCCTGGCGGAACAAGCCGTGTTCGTAACGAATGCCATAACCGTGGCCGGCGATGCCGAGGGTCGACATGCTTTCCATGAAGCACGCCGCCAGACGACCGAGGCCGCCGTTGCCCAAGGCTGCGTCGGGCTCCAGCAGGCGGATACGTTCGAGGTCGACGCCGAGCTCGGTCAGCGCTTCGCGGGCGACGTCGAGCAGGCCGAGGTTGCTCAAACTGTCGTAGAGCAGCCGGCCGATGAGAAATTCCAGGGAGAGGTAATAAACCCGCTTCTGACCTTTGCGGTAGATCTGCCGGGTGTGGTCCATCCAGTGCTCGACCATGTGATCGCGCGCAGCCAGCGCAATGGCTTCGAACCAGTCGTGGTCGAAGGCGTGATCCGGGTCTTTACCCACCGCGTAGGTGAGTTTGGTCAAGACGGCGTCGCGGAATGCGGCCACCTCTGCTTCGCGAACAAGTGGTTCTTGAGTCATCGATAAGACCTCGAGCGAGCTTTGAGTTGTCTGAGCCTAGACGGTCTGACAGGCGGTAGAGGCTCTGGTTCGGCAGTTTTTCCTGTTAGTGCGAGATAGGTCGGCATTACCTTGTCGTGTACCTGAATCAATGCAGGGGCCGTGCCGGAATTCAAGGGTTGTTGACCACAGTTAAAAAAATCTGGCGAAAGGTTGTTCAAAAATCCACCAGTCCCGGTATGATCGCGCGCCCTGATGCACACGCTGGTAACAACCGATGATGAAGCCCAACCTGATCGCCGCCGCAGAGATCGATCGTCTCGATACCTGGGCCAAATACTCTGCGCCGATGTGCGGTTCCTGCATATCCAGCTGCTGCACCCTGCCGGTCGAGGTCAAGATCAAGGATCTGATCCGCATCGGCATCGTCGACGAGTTCGAGCGCGGCGAACCGGCGAAGAACATCGCCAAGCGTTTGCAGAAGGAAGGGATCGTCGAGCGTTATAGCCAGAAGACCGAGATCTTCACCCTCCAGCGCATGAGCAACAACGATTGCCTGTACCTGGATCGTAAGAGCCGTCTGTGCACTATTTATGAAAAGCGCCCGGATACTTGCCGCAACCACCCGAAGATCGGGCCGCGACCTGGGTATTGCGCTTACAAGCCGAAAGAAGTGGCGCGCGAGACCAGCAGCAGCCGTCGGCCTCTCGAGAAATTCTGATCTGGATTATCGGCGCCTGAACGGGCGCCTTCGCGGGCAAGCCTCGCTCCTACAAGGGCAGCGCATAACCTGTAGGAGCGAGCGATGCGGCGATCCGACTTGCCCGCGAAGGGGCCGTTGAAAACACCACACAAATCGCAGACAAACAAAAACGCCCCCGGCCTTACGACCGGGGGCGTTTTCATTCAGCCTGAACTAAAACTCAGTTCTTGGCTTTCTTGGCAGCGCGGGTACGCTCGCCTTCGTCCAGGATCTTCTTGCGAAGACGGATGGACTTAGGAGTAACTTCGCACAGCTCGTCGTCCTGGATGAATTCCAGGGCCTGTTCCAGGGTGAAGCGAACAGGTGGAACCAGAGCGATGGTTTCGTCTTTACCCGAAGCACGCATGTTGTCGAGCTTCTTACCTTTGGTTGGGTTGACGCCCATGTCGTTATCACGGCTGTTCAGACCAACGATCTGACCGTTGTAGATTTCCTGACCGTGTTCAACGAACAGCTTGCCACGTGCCTGCAGGGTTTCCAGGGAGTAGGTCAGAGCCTTGCCGGTTTCTACCGATACCAGAACACCGTTCTGACGACCGGACATGTCGCCGGACTTCATGGTGTCGTAGCGATCGAAGATCGAGGTCAGGATGCCAGCACCGTTGGTCAGGGTCAGGAACTGGTTACGGAAACCGATCAGACCACGAGCAGGGATGTTGTATTCCAGACGCACACGGCCTTTGCCATCCGGCACCATGTTGGTCAGGTCGCCCTTACGCAGACCCATCTCTTCCATGACCTTGCCCTGGGATTCTTCAGGGGTGTCGATGGTGACGTTTTCAAACGGTTCCTGCTTCACGCCGTCAACCTGACGGATGATCACTTCAGGACGACCAACGCCCATTTCGAAGCCTTCGCGACGCATGGTTTCGATCAGTACCGAGAGATGCAGCTCACCACGGCCGGAAACCTTGAACTTGTCAGCCGAGTCGCCTTCTTCAACGCGCAGAGCAACGTTGTACAGCAGCTCTTTGTCCAGACGTTCCTTGATGTTACGGGAAGTCACGAACTTGCCTTCTTTACCGCAGAAAGGCGAGTCGTTCACCTGGAAGGTCATGGAAACGGTTGGCTCGTCAACGGTCAGAGGCTTCATCGCCTCGACGTTGTCCGGCTGGCACAGGGTGTCGGAGATGAACAGCGAGTCCATACCGCTCACGCACACGATGTCACCGGCAAACGCTTCTTCAACGTCGATACGGTGCAGACCGTGGTGACCCATCAGCTTCAGGATACGGCCGTTGCGTTTCTTGCCGTCGGCGCCGATGGCGACAACAGGAGTGTTCGGCTTGACGCTACCACGAGCGATACGGCCAACACCGATAACACCCAGGAAGCTGTTGTAGTCCAGTGCCGAGATTTGCATCTGGAACGGGCCTTCACGGTCAACTTTCGGCGCAGGTACGTTGTCGACGATCGACTGGTACAGCGGGGTCATGTCTTCAGCCATGTCGGTGTGGTCCAGACCGGCAATGCCGTTCAGGGCCGAGGCGTAGACGACTTTGAAGTCCAGCTGTTCTTCGGTGGCACCCAGGTTGTCGAACAGGTCGAAGATCTGGTCCAGAACCCAGTCCGGACGCGCGCCTGGACGGTCAACCTTGTTGATGCACACGATCGGACGCAGGCCGGCTTCGAAAGCCTTCTTGGTCACGAAACGGGTTTGCGGCATAGGGCCGTCTTGAGCGTCAACCAGCAGCAGAACGGAGTCAACCATCGACATTACGCGTTCAACTTCGCCGCCGAAGTCGGCGTGGCCCGGGGTGTCCACGATGTTGATGTGGTAGCCGTTCCAGTTGATGGCGGTGTTTTTCGCCAGAATGGTAATACCGCGCTCTTTTTCCTGGTCGTTGGAGTCCATCACGCGCTCGTCGTTGAGCTCGTTGCGCTCCAGAGTGCCGGATTGACGCAGGAGTTTGTCTACCAAGGTGGTTTTACCATGGTCAACGTGAGCAATGATGGCGATGTTGCGTAGATTTTCGATCACTTGTGTATCTCGATCAGAGGATTCGGTGTGCTGACAAGTCTTGGCAGCGATTAACAGTAGAGTCAGGCCTTGCCGTTACAGCTTGACGGCAGAGTCGGGGGGCCGATGACGCAGGCCACAGGCAAACAGCCCCGGGCTCTTAGCTCGGTCGATAAACGCGCACATTGGCATGCCCCTCACTGAGCAAATGGTGGGCATGCAGGCGACTCATCACGCCTTTGTCGCAATACAGCAGGTACTGGCGAGTAGGGTCCAGTTCCTTGAAACGAGCGTTCAATGCATAAAACGGCATCGTCTGTACCTCAATGCCACCGAGTTCCAGCGGCTCGTCTTCAGCGGCATCCGGGTGACGGATGTCGATGATGATCTGGCCCGCCAGTGCTTCGCTGACTTCTTCGATCTGCAAATCCTGGCCCAATTCGTCGATCACGCGATCGATCGGCACCAGTTTGGCGTTCTCGAGCGCACGCTCAAGGACTGCCATGTCGAATTCTTTCTCTTCATGCTCCACCCGGTGGCGCTTGGCAGCCGTCTTCGGGTTGACTGAAATGACCCCGCAATACTCCGGCATGTGCCGGGCGAAATCGGCGGTACCGATTTCGTTGGCCAGATCGATGATGTCCTGCTTGTGACTGGCGATCAGCGGGCGCAGCACCAGCTTCTCGGTCACGCAGTCGATCACGTTCAGATTCGGCAATGTCTGGCTCGACACCTGGGAGATCGCCTCCCCGGTCACCAGCGCTTCGATTTGCAGTCGATCGGCAATTTGGGTCGCAGCGCGCAACATCATACGCTTCAATACTACGCCCATATGACTGTTATCGACTTTACCGAGAATTTCTCCCAGTACTTCCTCGAACGGCACACTGACAAATAACACGCGTTGGGAGCTGCCGTACTTCTTCCAGATGAAGTGCGCGACTTCCATCACGCCCAGTTCGTGGGCCCTTCCGCCCAGGTTGAAGAAGCAGAAGTGGGCCATCAGGCCGCGACGCATGATCTGGTAGGCCGCCACAGTGGAATCGAAGCCGCCGGACATCAGCACAAGTGTCTGCTCCAGTGCACCCAGCGGATAACCGCCGATGCCGTTGTGCTGACTGTGGATCACGAACAACCGTTGGTCGCGAACTTCGATTCGGACTTCGATTTCAGGTTTTTTCAGGTCGATCCCGGCGGCACCGCACTGGCGGCGCAACTGGCTACCGACGTATTTCTCAATATCTATCGAGCTGAATGGGTGCTTGCCGGCGCGTTTGCAACGCACCGAGAAAATCTTGCCGGCCAGTGCATCACCGTAGTGCTGCTTGCATTTTTCAACGATGTCGTCGAAATCACCCAGCGGGTACTCATCGATTTGCAGGAAGTGCGCGACGCCCGGCATGCAGCTCAGACGCTCGCCCATCTCCTTCAGAGCCTTGGGATCGCTGACGCGGGTTTCCAGCTCGAGGTTGTCCCACACGCCGTTCACCACCACGGCCGGATCCAGATCGCGGAGCACGGCACGGATGTTCTTGGCCAACTGGCGGATGAAACGCATCCGTACCGGGCGGCTCTTGATGGTGATCTCTGGGAAGACTTTTACGATTAATTTCATGGAAACAGCGCGCGCGAGGCCTGCCGAAAAAGGGGGGCGCGGATTATAGCGGAAATTGCTCAAGGTTTAACCAGTTAATGTGCAGAAGGTTTTGCACGCACCAAAACAGGTCATTTATTGATTTTAGCGCCACATTGTAGGGCGGGATTTTCCCCATTAATGCGCTTTACACCTTTATAAGCGTGATATTGGGGCAAAAAACCCATGGTGGGGCACTGGCATGCAATTTGCTCCCTTGTGAGGCAGGTTGCCTTGGCAGAGTATTCGCGCCGGCATCACCCACATTCTAAGGGCATCCACTACTAAGCCCGAAGCCACCCGGAGGACACTATGTCGAAGTCGGTTCAACTCATCAAAGATCATGACGTCAAGTGGATTGATCTGCGCTTCACGGACACCAAAGGCACCCAGCACCACGTGACCATGCCGGCTCGCGACGCGCTGGATGAAGACTTCTTCGAAGTCGGCAAGATGTTCGACGGTTCCTCCATCGCTGGCTGGAAAGGCATCGAAGCCTCCGACATGATCCTGCTGCCGGACGACAGCACTGCCGTACTGGACCCGTTCACCGAAGAGCCGACCCTGATCCTGGTCTGCGACATCATCGAACCTTCGAGCATGCAAGGCTACGATCGCGACCCACGTGCGATCGCCAAGCGCGCAGAGGAATACCTCAAATCCACCGCCATCGGCGACACTGTGTATGCCGGTCCGGAGCCAGAGTTCTTCATCTTCGACCAAGTGAAGTTCAAGTCCGACATCTCCGGCTCCATGTTCAAGATCTACTCTGAACAAGGCTCGTGGATGTCCGACCAGGACGTGGAAGGCGGCAACAAAGGCCACCGTCCAGGCGTCAAAGGCGGCTACTTCCCGGTTCCACCGTTCGACCACGACCACGAAATCCGTACCTCCATGTGCAACGCACTGGAAGAAATGGGCCTGACCGTCGAAGTTCACCACCACGAAGTGGCAACTGCCGGCCAGAACGAAATCGGCGTCAAGTTCAACACCCTGGTGAAGAAAGCCGACGAAACCCAAACCCTGAAGTACGTCGTGCACAACGTGGCCGATGCCTACGGCCGCACCGCTACCTTCATGCCTAAGCCACTGTACGGCGACAACGGCTCGGGCATGCACGTGCACATGTCCATCTGGAAAGACGGCAAGAACACCTTCGCAGGTGAAGGCTATGCCGGTCTGTCCGATACCGCTCTGTACTTCATCGGCGGCATCATCAAACACGGTAAGGCCCTGAACGGCTTCACCAACCCGGCGACCAACTCCTACAAGCGTCTGGTTCCAGGCTTCGAAGCTCCAGTAATGCTGGCCTACTCGGCCCGTAACCGCTCCGCTTCGATCCGTATTCCTTACGTGTCGAGCCCGAAAGGCCGCCGTATCGAAGCACGCTTCCCGGATCCAGCTGCCAACCCGTACCTGTGCTTCGCAGCACTGATGATGGCTGGCCTGGACGGTATCCAGAACAAGATCCACCCTGGCGATGCAGCTGACAAAAACCTGTACGACCTGCCGCCTGAAGAGGCGAAAGAGATCCCACAAGTTTGCGGCAGCCTGAAAGAAGCCCTGGAAGAGCTGGACAAAGGTCGTGCGTTCCTGACCAAAGGCGGCGTGTTCTCCGATGACTTCATCGACGCTTACATCGCTCTGAAAAGCGAAGAAGAAATCAAGGTACGCACCTTCGTACACCCACTGGAATACGAGCTGTACTACAGCTGCTGATCCGGTAGCGCCTGCGCAAGCGGCGTGACAAAAAAGAGGCCTCCTTCGGGAGGCCTTTTTTGTGGGCGATTTCTGACAAGAGACGCCTAAATCTCCTAGGGCATTCACAGCATCGTCCGGCATAAACCCTTTTGAGTTGCTCGTAGCCTGTTCCGACTTGCCTGCTCTCAAAGGATGGAACAATGAAAACCTGCCTGCTTACCCCTCTGCTTGCAGCTTTGGCCATGACGGCCTTACAGGGCTGCGACACCACATCACCGACGACAATGAAGGTAGAACGTAAAATACTGCTGCAAAGCAGCACATCCTGGGACAGCACCCCTTACGATCGCTACCCCGACAGCGCGCCCGAACTGTCACTGCTCAAACTCAAGATACCCGCCAATACGGAACTCGACTGGCACACCCATCCAATTCCCAACGCGGCATACATTCTTGCCGGCGAACTGACGGTCGAGAGCAGGGATAGCGGCGAGATCCGGCGCTTCAAGCAAGGCGAGGCGCTGGCTGAAATGGTCAATATCACCCATCGGGGAAAAACCGGCGACAAGCCCGTAGAACTGATTGTGTTCTATGCTGGCAGCCAAGGTATTCCATTGTCGGAGTAATCCTCGCTGCTCATAGGGAGTCTGAATGCGGCCACTCTTGATGCTTCTGCTGCTTTCTTTGGCTTTCCCCACGATGGCTCAGATCTACAAATACACCGACGCCGCCGGCAACACCGCCTACAGCAATCAACCACCCGACGGTGTGAAGGCTCAGCCGGTCGAACTGCCGCCGCTCAACAGCGTCGAGCGCCAGGCGCCTCCTGCCCCACTCGCAGAAGCCACCAACCGCGAACAACCTCGCAGTGCCTACGAGGTGCTGGAGCTGACCAACCTGCCCACCACCGAAGCGCTGCGGGCCAACAACGGCACCTTCACCGTCAACGTGTCGATCAAACCGCGCTTGCAAGGCCCGCATCTTTTCAGGCTGCTGCTGGACGACCAGCCTTACGGCCAGCCGAGCAACGTGCCGATCCTGCAACTGGTCAACATTGATCGCGGCACTCACAGCCTCGCGGTGCAGGTGATCGACAGGGAGGACATCGTGCAGCAGAGTCCGACCGTGACCTTCACGGTACAGCGAGTGCACAAGCCGTGAGGTTATGGCTGCTGGCCGCCTGCCTGATCGCGCTGTCCGCATCGGCCGAAGTCTTCACTTACATCGACACACAGGGCAATCGGGTCTTCACCGACCAGCCTGGCTCCGGCAACGCCAAACGTGTGCCGCTGGCGACGAGCAACCGCATGTCCGCCAACCCGACCGGCGCAGCGCCGGTGATCGCAGAGAAAAAAACCGAAGCCAGGCCGATGTTCCGCTATGACATGCTCCGGGTGCTGGTTCCCGAGCCCGACGCCACAATCCGCAGCAGCGCCGGCGAGCTGATCGTCAGCATCACCAGCGAGCCCGGCCTGCAACGAGGCCATCGCTACCGCTTGTTGCTGGACGGGCAGCCCACCGCTGAACCTGGCCCGAGCCCGGTGTTCGCCTTGAGCAACATCGATCGCGGCAGCCACAACCTGTCCGTGGAAATCCTCGACGAACACGGCCGCATCGTCGAGCGCACCGCCAATCAACCCTTCCACATGCTGCGCATTTCCCTGGCACAAAAACGCCAGGTCAAACCCTGCGCGCTGACCGACTACGGCCAACGACCGGAATGTCCGCTCAAGGACAAACCCATCGAGCCAAAAAATCCCTTCCTGCGTTTCTTCTAACCTCGTTCAGCTTTGCGCACTATATTGGTGCGATAGGTTGCACCGTACCCAAATATCAACCCATTTTGGTTCGAAAGTACCCGCAAAAGCTGGCAGAACGCCACGCAAACGAGCGTCAAACGCCCGTTTCAGGCCTTTGACGCTTCTTTTCGGAGCCTTGGTTTGGTTTTTGCATTTTCCTCATATCGGCGCGTTATTCACGCGCATGCCCTGCTCCAAAAGAGGTCCTGATGACCATTAGCGACGCACTGCATCGATTGCTGCTCGACAACCTGACCACCGCCACCATCCTGCTCGACGCCGAACTGCGCCTCGAGTACATGAACCCGGCGGCGGAGATGCTGCTGGCCATCAGCGGCCAGCGCAGCCATGGGCAGTTCATCAGTGAGTTGTTCACCGAATCCACCGAAGCCCTGAATTCCCTGCGCCAGGCAGTCGAGCAGGCGCATCCGTTCACCAAACGCGAAGCGATGCTCACCGCCCTGACCGGCCAGACGCTGACCGTCGATTACGCGGTCACACCGATCCTGGCCAACGGCGCCACCATGCTGCTGCTGGAAGTCCACCCGCGTGACCGCTTGCTGCGAATCACCAAGGAAGAGGCGCAGCTGTCGAAGCAGGAAACCAGCAAGATGCTGGTGCGCGGCCTCGCTCACGAGATCAAGAATCCGCTCGGCGGGATTCGCGGTGCGGCCCAGCTGCTCGCCCGCGAGCTGCCGGAAGAAAGCCTGCGCGACTACACCAACGTCATCATTGAAGAAGCCGACCGCCTGCGAAACCTGGTCGATCGCATGCTCGGCTCCAACAAGTTGCCATCGCTGGCCATGTGCAACGTCCACGAAGTGCTGGAACGCGTCTGCCACTTGGTCGAGGCCGAAAGCCAGGGCTGCATCACATTGGTGCGCGATTACGACCCAAGCATTCCCGACGTGTTGATCGACCGCGAACAGATGATTCAGGCCGTCCTGAATATCGTGCGCAACGCAATGCAGGCCATCAGCAGCCAGAACGAGCTGCGCCTGGGCCGCATCAGCCTGCGCACCCGCGCCATGCGCCAGTTCACCATCGGCCACGTGCGCCATCGCCTGGTGACCAAGATCGAAATCATCGACAACGGCCCCGGCATTCCTGCGGAACTTCAGGAAACCATCTTCTTTCCCATGGTCAGCGGGCGCCCGGACGGTACCGGGCTCGGCCTGGCCATTACCCAGAACATCATCAGCCAGCACCAGGGCCTGATCGAATGTGACAGCCATCCAGGCCACACCACCTTCTCGATCTTTCTGCCACTGGAACAAGGAGCCACATCGACATGAGCCGTAGTGAAACCGTGTGGATCGTCGATGACGACCGTTCTATCCGTTGGGTCCTGGAAAAAGCCTTGCAGCAGGAAGGCATGACCACGCAAAGCTTCGACAGCGCCGATGGCGTGATGAGCCGCCTGGCGCGCCAGCAGCCGGACGTGATCATCTCCGACATTCGCATGCCGGGTGCCAGCGGTCTGGACCTTCTGGCGCGGATTCGCGAGCAACACCCACGGCTGCCAGTGATCATCATGACTGCGCACTCCGATCTGGACAGCGCTGTCGCGTCCTATCAGGGCGGCGCATTCGAATACCTGCCCAAGCCGTTCGATGTCGACGAAGCGGTGTCCCTGGTCAAGCGCGCCAACCAGCACGCCCAGGAACAGCAAGGCCTGGAAGTCCCGGTCGCCCTGACCCGCACCCCGGAAATCATCGGCGAAGCGCCGGCGATGCAGGAAGTGTTTCGCGCCATCGGGCGCTTGAGCCACTCCAACATCACCGTGCTGATCAACGGTGAATCGGGTACGGGCAAAGAGCTGGTCGCCCACGCCCTGCACCGTCACAGCCCACGGGCGGCTTCGCCATTCATTGCGCTGAACATGGCGGCCATCCCGAAAGACCTGATGGAATCCGAGCTGTTCGGCCATGAAAAAGGCGCGTTCACCGGTGCGGCCAACCTGCGTCGCGGACGATTCGAACAGGCGGATGGCGGCACGCTGTTCCTTGATGAAATCGGCGACATGCCGGCGGACACACAGACCCGTTTGCTGCGCGTGCTGGCAGACGGCGAGTTCTACCGCGTCGGCGGCCACGTGCCGGTCAAAGTCGACGTGCGGATCATCGCCGCGACTCACCAGAACCTGGAAACCCTGGTGCACGCCGGGAAATTCCGAGAAGACTTGTTCCACCGCCTCAACGTGATCCGCATTCATATTCCACGGTTGTCGGACCGTCGCGAAGACATCCCGACCCTCGCCAAACACTTCCTCAGCCGCGCCGCGCAAGAACTGGCGGTCGAGCCGAAGCTGTTGAAAAGCGAAACAGAGGAATACCTGAAGAACCTGCCGTGGGGCGGCAACGTCCGTCAGCTGGAAAACACCTGCCGCTGGATCACAGTGATGGCTTCGGGTCGCGAAGTGCACATCAGCGACCTGCCGCCAGAGCTGCTGAGCCTGCCGCAGGATTCGGCGCCGGTGACCAACTGGGAGCAAGCGCTGCGCCAGTGGGCCGATCAGGCGTTGGCTCGCGGCCAGTCGAGCCTGCTCGACAGCGCAGTGCCGGCGTTTGAGCGGATCATGATCGAGACTGCGCTCAAGCACACCGCTGGCCGTCGTCGTGACGCTGCGGTTTTGCTGGGCTGGGGGCGTAATACCCTGACGCGCAAGATCAAGGAACTGGGGATGAAGGTGGATGGTGGGGATGATGATGAGGGGGAAGAGGGTTAATCAGCCTTTAGATCATCATCGTTGCCCGCGAAGCTTTTGGGGCCACGGTGCACCGCCTGAATGCACCGTGAACCGCAATCGCGCACACCAACTGATCCAAAATCCCGCCTGCGTTCACAATCGAACCCCTGGCGAAAAAACACGAAAGCCCCGTATTACGGGGCTTTTGGCGTTTCAGAGCGCGTGATTGTTTCAAGCTGTTAAAAACTGGCACGCCCCCTGCAATAGTCCATTCAGTGATTCAGTTCACTACCCGGTTTCGGGGACCTTGGTACAGGCAGGCCGGGGATTCCCCTCTTTACATCGGGCTCACACCGCACTTGCGACGAGCCCAAACAGTTTTGGGGCCCTTGATACAGGCAGGTCAGGGGTTCCTTCTTTACACCGGGCTCACGACGCAATGCGCGAGCCCTGCCGTTTTGGGAACCTTGGTACAGGCAGGCCGGGGATTCCCTCTTTTATTGCTCTCGGAGATGGATCTCCAGCCGCCAGCGATCATCGACCTCGCTACCGGCCCACTCGCCCTGCAGTGGCCGGGCCGCCACCACCGACAGCAACAACCCCCCATCACTCAATCGCACCCGCCAGTTCACGTTCTTGTCGTTGAGCTTGAGCTGACCTTTCTGCGTCTTGCCCTCCGCCTCGAACAGCAACGCCAGGCTGCCGTCGATAAACTCGCCGTGGGACTTGGGTTCGTTGTTGAACCACACCACCAGGCCGTCGTTCGTCACCTCGATCTGCTGCAATTCACTGGGGTCGGGCGTGGTCAGGCGACCGATCATCAGCCCCACCATTACCCCGACAATCGCCAGCGAACCCATCACGCGCGGGAATAGTTTCGAACGGGGATCCGCTTGCGGCGTAGAATGCCCGTCATCTTTACCTTCGGAGCCGTGCATGTTTCACGTCATCCTTTTTCAACCAGAAATTCCGCCGAATACCGGCAACGTTATCAGGCTGTGCGCCAACAGTGGCTGCCACCTGCATTTGATCGAACCGCTGGGCTTCGAGATGGACGACAAGCGCCTGCGCCGGGCCGGCCTCGATTACCACGAGTATGCCACCCTGCAACGCCATGCGGACCTCGCCAGTTGCCTGGAGAGCCTTGGTCATCCAAGGGTGTTCGCGTTTACCACCAAGGGTTCGCGGCCGTTCCACGACGCGAGTTTCGCCGAGGGCGATGCCTTTCTGTTCGGCCCGGAAAGCCGAGGCTTGCCGGCGGAAGTGCTGGATGCCCTGCCAGGCGAACAACGTCTTCGTTTGCCGATGCGCGAAGGCTGTCGCAGCCTGAACCTGTCGAACACTGTGGCGGTTGCCGTCTACGAGGGCTGGCGCCAGCTCGGATTCAAGTAACCCCCCATAACAAATGTGGGAGTGAGCCTGCTCGCGATGGCGGTGTGTCAGCTGACATTGATGTCATCTGACACACCGCCATCGCGAGCAGGCTCACTCCCACACGGGTGTCGCTGCGCAGCTTATTGAACGGTCGGAGTCTCGCCAGCCGCCTGCATGCGTTGCAGTTCTTGTGCGTACAGCGCGTCGAAGTTCACCGGGGCCAGCATCAGGGCCGGGAACGAACCACGGGTCACCAGGCTGTCCAGGGTTTCGCGAGCGTACGGGAACAGGATGTTCGGGCAGAACGCGCCGAGGGTGTGGCTCATCGAAGCGTCGTCCAGGTTCTTGATCAGGAAGATCCCGGCCTGTTGCACTTCAGCGATGAACGCTACTTCTTCACCGTTTTTCACGGTCACGGACAGGGTCAGCACGACTTCGTGGAAGTCGCCTTCCAGTGCCTTCTGGCGGGTGTTCAGATCCAGACCGACGCTTGGTTCCCACTGCTGGCGGAAGATCGCCGGGCTTTTCGGGGCTTCGAACGACAAGTCACGTACGTAGATGCGCTGCAAGGAGAATTGCGGTGCGGTTTCTTCTTCGCTAGCTGCAGTGTTCTGTTGGTCAGTCATCTCAGATCCTTTCTGATCTTGGGGTCTTATAGGGAAGGCATTCAGGCCTTGAGCATGGCGTCGAGCTTGCCGGCGCGCTCAAGGGCAAACAAATCATCACAACCGCCAACGTGGCGCTCACCGATCCAGATCTGCGGCACGGACGTACGCCCGGCCTTCTGGGCCATGGCGGCGCGCACCTGCGGCTTGCCATCGACCTTGATCTCTTCGAAGGCCACGCCTTTGTTCTCGAGCAGGTACTTGGCTCGCGAGCAGTAAGGGCAGTAATCGCTGGAATAGACGACGACGTTGCTCATATCACTTCACCAGCGGCAGGTTGTCGCCTTTCCAGCTGGAAATACCGCCGGACAGCTTGGCGGCGGTGAAGCCGGACTTCATCAGTTCGCGAGCGTGAGTGCCGGCGGTCTGGCCCATGGCGTCGACCAGGATGATGGTCTTGGCCTTGTGCTTTTCCAGTTCGGCCACGCGAGCGGCCAGTTTGTCGTGAGGAATGTTCAACGCGCCAACAATATGACCGGCGGCGAAATCCTTGACCGGACGAATGTCGATCACAACGCCCGCGTCCTTGTTGACCAGGCCGGTCAGTTCACCGGTGCTCAGGCTGCGGCCGCCGCCTTGCATCTGATAGGCCAACAGCAGGGCCGCCAGTACAACGAAGATACCCACAAGAATGTAGTGGTTGGTGGCGAATTGAATCAGATGATCAACCATCGAAGGAGGTTCCAGGGCGTTAAAATGTCGGCCAGTATACACAGCCACTATGGTGGGCCAAACCCCGTCCGGCGGTGACGCCGTCGGAACTTCGCTTTAAACTGCCACTCCCTTTTCCATTGCCCTCTTTTAACTCAGCCACGAGTGGAATCCATGACTACCACGCCTAAACCTTTGGTCCTGATTATTCTCGACGGCTTCGGTCACAGTGAGAGCCCTGAATCCAACGCCATCTATGCGGCGAAGAAGCCCGTACTGGACCGTCTGTGGGCCACCGTGCCGAACGGTCTGATCTCGGGCAGTGGCATGGACGTCGGCCTGCCGGATGGCCAGATGGGCAACTCTGAAGTCGGCCACATGAACCTCGGCGCCGGCCGCGTTGTGTATCAAGACTTTACTCGCGTGACCAAATCGATCCGCGACGGCGAGTTCTTCGAGAACCCAACCATCTGCGCGGCTGTGGATAAAGCCGTTGCCGCCGGCAAAGCCGTGCACTTCATGGGCCTGCTGTCCGATGGCGGCGTTCACAGCCACCAGGATCACCTGGTTGCCATGGCCGAACTGGCTGCCAAACGCGGCGCGGAAAAAATCTACCTGCACGCCTTCCTCGATGGCCGAGACACGCCGCCGAAAAGCGCCCAGTCGTCGATCGAACTGCTCGACGCGACCTTCCAGGCCCTCGGCAAAGGCCGGATCGCCAGCATTATTGGCCGTTACTTCGCCATGGACCGCGACAACCGTTGGGACCGCGTGTCCCAGGCTTACAACCTGATCGTCGATGGCAATGGCGAATTCAACGCCGCCAGCGCCCAGGAAGGCCTGCAAGCCGCGTACGAGCGTGGCGAGAGCGACGAATTCGTCAAAGCCACCTCCATCGGCGAGCCGGTTAAAGTCGAAGACGGCGACGCCATAGTGTTCATGAACTTCCGCGCCGACCGCGCCCGCGAGCTGACCCGCGTGTTCGTCGAAGACGGTTTCAAGGATTTCGAACGTGCGCGCCAGCCAAAACTGGCCGGTTTCGTCATGCTCACCCAATACGCCGCCAGCATCCCCGCGCCATCGGCCTTCGCCGCCGGCAGCCTGGACAACGTGCTCGGCGACTTCCTGGCGAAAAACGGCAAGACGCAGCTGCGCATCGCCGAAACCGAGAAGTATGCCCACGTGACCTTCTTCTTCTCCGGCGGCCGTGAAGAACCGTTCCCGGGCGAAGAACGCATCCTGATCCCGTCGCCGAAAGTCGCTACTTATGACTTGCAGCCGGAAATGAGTGCGCCGGAAGTCACCGACCGCATCGTCGATGCCATCGAAAACCAGCGTTACGACGTGATCGTGGTCAACTACGCCAACGGCGACATGGTCGGCCACAGCGGCGTGTTCGAAGCAGCGGTGAAAGCCGTGGAATGCCTGGACCTGTGCGTCGGCCGCATCGTCGATGCGCTGGACAAAGTCGGCGGCGAAGCGCTGATCACGGCTGACCACGGCAACGTCGAGCAAATGTCCGACGAAACCACCGGCCAGGCGCATACCGCGCACACCACCGAGCCGGTGCCGTTCATTTATGTCGGCAAGCGTGACTTGAAGGTGCGTGAAGGCGGCGTGTTGGCGGATGTGGCGCCGACCATGCTGAAGCTGTTGGGCCTGGAAAAACCGGCTGAAATGACCGGGACTTCGATTCTCGTCTAATCACCGTCAATCCCTGTGGGAGCGAGCCTGCTCGCGATAGCTATCTGACCGTCGACATCTATGTTGAATGTTAAGGCCCTATCGCGAGCAGGCTCGCTCCTACAGTGGGTTTGCGGTGTTTTTCGGGCCGGTTATCACACAGCCCCAATTGGGCGTTTTTTTTGCAGCGTGGGGCGGGCATACTAGGCCGTCCCTTTCCCTGGTGTCGCCCGCCTCTATGCTTCGCGTCCTGATAGCCCTTGCCCTGACTTGCCTGCTCCAACCGGCCTTTGCTGACGAGCGCGCGCAAACCCAACAACAGTTGGACGCCACGCGTCAGGACATCGCCGAGCTGAAAAAACTGCTGGGTAAGCTCCAGGAAGAAAAATCCGGGGTGCAGAAAGACCTCAAGGGCACCGAGACCGAGATGGGCAAGCTCGAGAAGCAGGTCGAAGCCCTGCAAAAAGAGCTGAAGAAAAGCGAATCCGAGCTGCAGCGTCTCGATGGTGAGAAAAAAAAACTCCAGAGCGCGCGCATTGAACAGCAAAGACTGATCGCCATTCAGGCCCGCGCGGCCTATCAGAACGGCCGTCAGGAGTATTTGAAGCTGCTGCTCAACCAGCAGAATCCGGAAAAATTCGCCCGCACCCTCACCTATTACGATTACCTGAGCCAGGCCCGCCTGGAGCAGTTGAAGAGTTTCAACGAAACCTTGCGCCAACTGGCCAACGTCGAAAAAGACATCGCCCTGCAACAAGCGCAGTTGCTGGTGCAAAAGAGCAGCCTCGACAGCCAGCGCGATGAACTCGACAAAGTCCGTCAGGAACGCCAGCAAGTCCTCGCCAAGCTCAGCGATGACGTAAAGGCTCGCGATCAGAAACTGGCCGCCCGCGAGCAAGATCAGGCAGACCTGTCTAAAGTCCTTAAAACCATCGAAGAAACCCTGGCCCGCCAGGCTCGTGAGGCAGAAGAAGCGCGGCAAAAAGCGCTGATTGCCCAGCAGGAAGCCGAAAAAAAGCGTTTACGTGAGGTTCAGGCGGCAGCAGATGCAGACGCCACTGACGCCCCACGCAAACCCGTTAAATCGACACCCGGCGCCTTGGTATCAAGCTCAGGCGAGACGTTTGGCGGCCCGTTTGCTTCCAGCCGGGGAAAACTTCCATGGCCGGTTGATGGTCGACTGCTGGCACGCTTTGGCGAAACCCGTGGCGACGACGCCCGCACCAAGTGGGACGGCGTGATGATCAGCGCCTCCGCCGGCAGCCAGGTGCATGCCGTGCACGGTGGTCGCGTGGTGTTTGCCGACTGGCTGCGCGGTGCCGGCTTGCTGGTGATCCTTGACCACGGCAACGGTTTTTTGAGTCTTTACGGTCACAACCAGACGCTGCTCAAGTCTGCGGGTGACGTGGTGAAAGCCGGTGAGTCCATCTCCACTGTCGGTAACAGCGGCGGGCAGGACACTCCAGCACTGTATTTCGCAATTCGTCAGCAGGGTCACCCGAGTGATCCGGCGCAATGGTGCCGCGCGCAAGGATAGGCGTTGAGTCACCTACATTAGGAGTTCGTTCGACATGCTGCATTTGTCCCGTCTTACCTCGCTGGCCCTGACGATCGCCCTGGTGATCGGCGCGCCTCTGGCGTTCGCTGCTCAACCGGCTCCGGCGGTCGCGCCTGCGGGCACTGCTGCGACTACCAAGGCGCCGCTGCCGCTGGAAGAGTTGCGCACCTTTGCCGAGGTCATGGACCGGATCAAGGCAGCCTATGTCGAACCGGTGGACGACAAGACCCTGCTGGAAAACGCCATCAAAGGCATGCTCAGCAACCTCGACCCGCACTCCGCCTACCTGGGCCCGGAAGACTTCGCTGAGTTGCAGGAAAGCACCAGCGGCGAATTCGGCGGCCTGGGCATCGAAGTCGGTGCCGAAGACGGTTTCATCAAGGTGGTTTCGCCGATTGATGACACGCCCGCCTCGAAGGCCGGCATTCAGGCCGGCGACTTCATCGTCAAGATCAACGGCCAGCCGACTCGCGGCCAGAGCATGACCGAAGCCGTGGACAAGATGCGCGGCAAGATCGGCCAGAAAATCACCCTGACCCTGGTTCGCGATGGCGGCACACCCTTCGACGTAACACTGTCCCGCGCCATCATTCAGGTGAAGAGCGTGAAGAGCCAGTTGCTGGAGTCCGGCTACGGCTACATCCGCATCACCCAGTTCCAGGTCAAGACCGGCGAAGAAGTCTCCAAGGCCCTGGCCAAGTTGCGCAAGGACAACGGCAAGAAGCTCAAAGGCATCATCCTCGACCTGCGTAACAACCCGGGTGGCGTGCTGCAGGCGGCGGTGGAAGTGGTTGACCACTTCATCACCAAGGGCCTGATCGTTTACACCAAGGGCCGCATCGCCAACTCCGAGCTGCGCTTCTCCGCCACCGGCAAAGACGAAAGCGAAGCGGTGCCGATGGTTGCACTGATCAACGGCGGCAGCGCCTCGGCCTCGGAAATTGTGGCCGGCGCCCTGCAGGATCAGAAACGCGCGGTGGTCATGGGCACCACCAGTTTCGGCAAGGGCTCGGTGCAAACCGTGCTGCCGCTGAACAACGACCGCGCGCTGAAGATCACCACGGCGCTGTATTACACGCCGAACGGCCGCTCGATCCAGGCCCAGGGCATCGTCCCGGACATCGAAGTGCGCAAGGCCAAGATCACCAGCGAGCAGGACGGCGAATACTTCAAGGAAGCCGATCTGCAAGGTCACCTGGGCAATGGCAACGGCGGCGCCGACAAACCGACCGGCTCCAGCGCCAAGGCCAAGGCAATGCCGCAGGACGATGATTACCAGTTGGCCCAGGCCCTGAGCCTGCTCAAAGGGTTGAGCATCACTTCCGGCCGCTGAGATGCGCCTGCGGTTGGTTCTCGGTCTGCTGTGCTGTCTGGCGGGTGTTGCTCACGCGGCGCCCGCCCCTCAAAAAGCCTACATCAGCCTGATCATCGATGACCTGGGGCAGAACCTGCCCCGGGATCGCCGCGTGCTGGCCCTGCCCGGCCCGGTGACCACGGCGATCATGCCCGACACCCCCCACGCCACCGAATTCGCTCGCGAAGCCCATCGCGCCGGCAAGATCGTCATCCTGCACATGCCGATGGACCCCGCCACGGGGCCGTTCGCCTGGCATCCCGAGCTGCCCATCGAAGAGCTGGAGAAGCGCCTCAACGCGGCGTTCAAAATGGTCCCGTACACAAGCGGCATCAACAACCACATGGGCAGTCGCATGACCGCACAGCAACCCGCCATGGCCTGGTTGATGTCGGAATTGCAACGGCGGCACAAGTTCTTCGTCGACAGCCGCACCAGCGCGCAAACCGTGGCAGCGGCCGAAGCGCAGAAGATTGGGTTGGCGAGTGTTTCGCGGGATGTGTTTCTGGATGATGAGCGAACGGAAGCGGCGATCTTCACCCAGCTACAGACCGCGATCAATCTGGCGCACAAACAGGGTTCGGCGGTGATGATCGGGCATCCGTATCCGCAGACGCTGGCAGTGCTGGAGCGCGAATTGCCGAAGCTGAAAGCTCAGGGCATTGACTGGATTGATATCAAGTTGATGATCAGCGTGCGCAGCAACCGCGCAACGACTGCGCATGGCAAGGACGGCGTTTACCGCTAATCAACGGAACCACTGTAGGAGCCAGCTTGCTGGCGATAGCGGCCTCGAATCATGCATCGATTTCACTGCCGCTATCGCCAGCAAGCCGGCTCCTACAAGGATTGGGTGGACGGTTAGAGATACCGCCCCATGATCTCGTCCACCACGCCTTCCTTGCGCAGCTGATCCAGCGCGGCTTGCAGCTTGGCGACGGTTTCATCCGGCACGTCTTTGTTCAGCGCCAAATACAACTCCGCACTGTTGAAGCGCAGCACGGTCTTGAGCCCGGTGACACCGTCCTGACGCGCCAGGTAACGCCCGGCCGGGTCGCCCGTGGCCCACAAGTCGATCTGGCCGCTGGTCAGCTTCTTCGCGTTGTCCTGATCCCGCAGCACGACAATCGGCTTCAACCCTTGCTTGGCCAGCGTCTCGGCAATCGCGTCGCCCTTGTACGCACCGATCTTGTATTTACGCGCGTCTTCCAGCGTTTCCAGGCTGATCTTGCTGTCCGCCTTGGCCAGCATGATCCAGTCATCCGGACCGATCGGGCCGACCCACTTGAAGAGCTTTTCACGGTCCGGCAGCCGCGCCATCACGAACACGCCATACCCGGGTTTCTCGAGGGCGAGCTTGTAGATACGCTCCCAGGGGAAACGCAGGGTCAGGCTGTAGGTTACGTCGGCACGCTTGAACATCTCGCGGACAATGTCCACGGCGATGCCATTGATGTTCTCGTCCTGAGCGAAGTTCTTGCCGTTCTTGGCCATGTTGTAAGGCGGGAAGTTTTCCGTCAGCAGCACCAGGTCGGCGTCGGGATTTTCGGTGGCGTGCACGCCACTGATCTGCAATAGAGAAGCGCTGGCGAGGGCAAGAAGAAGGCGTTTGAGCATGTCTGGCTACCGAGATCCATGGCGTACCCAAGAGTGCCTTGAGCCCGCCATGATGTCCACTGGCCTGTATCGTTTGTTTAGCGCATCACGATGCCGCGATGGGTCATGTAGGCCTTGGCTTCCTGCACGGTGTATTCGCCGAAATGGAAAATACTCGCGGCCAGAACGGCGCTGGCGTGACCTTCGATAATGCCGTCGGCCAAATGCTGCAGGTTACCGACGCCGCCGGAAGCGATCACCGGAATACCCAGCGCATCGCTGATCGCACGGGTAACGCCCAGGTCGAAGCCGTTTTTCATGCCGTCCTGGTCCATGCTGGTCAGCAGGATTTCGCCGGCTCCCAGGCCTTCCATCTTCTTCGCCCACTCGACGGCGTCGAGACCGGTCGGCTTGCGCCCGCCGTGAGTGAAGATTTCCCAACGCGGGGTTTCGCCCGGACCGGAGACCTTCTTCGCGTCGATGGCAACCACGATGCACTGCGAACCGAAATGCTGCGCCGCCTCACCCACGAATTCCGGGTTGAACACGGCGGCGGTGTTGATCGACACCTTGTCCGCGCCGGCATTCAGCAGGTTGCGAATGTCCTGCACGGTGCGCACGCCGCCGCCAACGGTCAGCGGAATAAAGACCTGGCTGGCCATGCGCTCAACGGTATGCAGCGTGGTGTCGCGACCGTCGACGCTGGCGGTGATGTCGAGAAAAGTAATCTCGTCGGCACCCTGCTCGTCGTAACGACGGGCGATTTCCACCGGGTCGCCGGCATCGCGGATGTTTTCGAACTTCACACCTTTGACGACCCGGCCGTTATCCACGTCCAGGCAAGGGATGATGCGTTTGGCCAGCGCCATGGTCAGTCCTCAGCCTTTGTACGAATCGCAGAAAGCTTGCGCTTCAGCGACGTCGAGGGTGCCTTCGTAGATCGCCCGGCCGGTGATCGCGCCGATGATGCCCGGTGCCTTGGCGTCGAGCAGCGACTTGATGTCGCCCAGGTTGTGGATACCACCGGAAGCAATAACAGGGATCTTCGTGGCCGCAGCCAGCGCAGCGGTGAACGGCACGTTGCAGCCCTGCATCATGCCGTCTTTGGCGATGTCGGTATAAACGATCGCAGACACGCCGTCGGCTTCGAATTGCTTGGCCAGGTCGATGACCTGAACGGTGCTGATTTCAGCCCAGCCATCGGTGGCGACGAAACCGTCTTTGGCATCGAGGCCGACGATCACTTTGCCCGGGAACGCGCGGCAGGCTTCAGCAACGAACGCCGGATCTTTCACGGCTTTGGTGCCGATGATCACGTAGCTCACGCCCGCTTTGACGTAGTGCTCGATGGTTTCCAGCGAGCGGATACCGCCGCCGATCTGGATCGGCAGGTTCGGGTAGCGTTTGGCGATGGCGGTGACCACTTCGCCGTTGACCGGCTGGCCTTCGAAGGCACCGTTCAGGTCGACCAGATGCAGACGACGGCAACCGCCCTCCACCCACTTGGCGGCCATGCTCACCGGGTCATCGGAGAACACCGTGGAATCTTCCATTCGGCCCTGGCGCAGACGAACACAGGCGCCGTCCTTGAGATCGATAGCGGGAATAATCAGCATCTGGCAAACCTTCAAATTCGAGTGTTCAGCTTCGCTCGGAAATCAGTTTTTCTCGAGCGCCCACAAGTCGCTTTCGATGCTTTCGAACCTTTCTTTAAGGTGCGTCTGCACATCGAAAATCGCCCTGTTGTAATAGTGCGGCGCAATTTCACGGGTAAACAGCTCAAGGATTTCGGCCGCTTCGAACGAACCCAGGTCCAGTTCGAAGCGATCCTCCATGAAGCGCTTGATCTTGTGATTGGCCTCGTTCTCCTGCTCGGGAGTGAGGGTCAGGATCGGCGGCTTCTTCTTGACGGCCATTTACCAGCGACCATCCCACGCAGCGAAGTTCTGCAGCAATTGCAGGCCATGGGTATGGCTCTTCTCCGGGTGGAACTGCACGGCGAAACGCGAGCCATCGGCCAGCGCCGCAGCGAAATCGACACCGTAGTGACCGCCACCGACCACCTGCCGCGCGTTACCGGCAGCGATGTAGTAGCTGTGCACGAAGTAGAAACGCGCCAGGTCCGGAATGTTGTGCCACAGCGGGTGACTCACCGTCTGCTTCACTTCGTTCCAGCCCATGTGCGGGACTTTCAGGTGTTCGCCGTCTTCAACAAGGCCTTTGCCGAAGAACTTCACCGCGCCCGGGAACAGGCCGATGCAGTCGACGCCGTCGTTCTCTTCACTTGTGTCGAGCAAGGCTTGCATGCCGACGCAGATGCCGAGGAACGGACGGTCCTGGCTGACTTCACGCACCAACGAGTCGAAACCCAGGCGACGGATCTCCGCCATGCAATCGCGAATCGCGCCGACGCCGGGGAAAACCACCCGGTCAGCTTCGCGAATCACGTCGGCATCACTGGTGATCAAGACCTTGCCGGCACCGACGTGCTCGAGGGCCTTGGCCACCGAGTGCAGGTTACCCATGCCGTAATCGATAACCGCGACCGTCTGCATTACAGAACGCCTTTGGTCGATGGCATCTGACCGGCCATGCGGTCATCGAGCTCTACGGCCATGCGCAGTGCGCGGCCGAAAGCCTTGAACACGGTTTCGATCTGGTGGTGGGTGTTGGTGCCACGCAGGTTGTCGATGTGCAGGCTGACCAGCGCGTGGTTGACGAAGCCCTGGAAGAATTCCTGGAACAGGTCAACGTCGAAACCGCCAACAGTGGCGCGGGTATAGGGAACATGCATCTGCAGGCCAGGGCGGCCGGAGAAGTCGATCACCACGCGCGACAGCGCTTCATCGAGCGGCACGTAGGCGTGGCCGTAGCGACGGATGCCTTTCTTGTCGCCGATGGCTTTGGCGAAAGCCTGACCCAAGGTGATACCGACGTCTTCCACGGTGTGGTGGTCGTCGATATGCAGGTCGCCCTTGCTGACGATATCCAGGTCGATCAGCCCGTGACGGGCGATCTGGTCCAGCATGTGCTCAAGAAAAGGAACACCGATATCAAATCGGGCCTTTCCGGTGCCATCCAGGTTGATCGAGGCTTTGATCTGGGTTTCCAGAGTGTCGCGCTCGACTGACGCCTTACGTTCGGCCATCACCAGCTCCGCAAAATCATTGGGCGAAAAAGGCAGCCATTATAGGGGCGCGGGGCCGAAACAGAAACACGATACGTGATATCGCTGACGGACTGGACCCAGTGCTGACGAGGATAGACATGTCAGTACAAGCCGATTTCATGGCCATACCGGAAACAAATGTGGGAGCGAGCCTGCTCGCGATGACGGAGTGTCAGCCACATAGATGTTGACTGACACTCCGTC
>NZ_JAGYFZ010000215.1:0-1024 GCF_019946675.1 Pseudomonas sp. BF-B-15 | reverse complement strand
GAGCTGTCGAGCGCAGCGAGGTGGCGATTACTTCACACAGGATTACGGCATTTCAGGCAATTCCTGAGGACGCAGGTCAAACACCAGCACTTCGGCATCCGCGCCGTTGCTCAGGGTCAGCAACTGTTCATCGCGAACCCGCACGCCATCGCCTTCCTGCAATTGCAGGCCGTTGAGTTCGACGCTGCCGCGCGCCACATGCACGTAGGCATAACGATTGGCGGCCAGTTCCAGCGTGGCGCTTTCCTTGCCATCGATCAGGCCGGCATACACCCGCGCATCCTGGCGCACCTTCAGCGAACCGTTTTTCCCCTCGGGGGAGATGATCAGTTGTAGACGCCCGCGTTTCTTCTGAGTGTTGAAATGCTCTTGCTGATAGCGCGGTTTGGCGCCGCTGACGTCCGGCACGATCCAGATTTGCAGGAAGTGCACGCCACGGGTCGCCGAGTGGTTGTACTCGCTGTGTGCCACGCCGCTGCCGGCACTCATCAGTTGCACGTCACCGGGGCGGATCACCGAACCGGTGCCCAGGGTGTCCTTGTGTTCCAGGGCGCCTTCAAGCACGTAAGAGAAAATCTCCATGTCACGGTGCGGGTGCTGGCCAAAGCCTTTGCCTGCCGCGACGCGGTCATCGTTGATCACCAGCAGGTCGGAAAAACCCTGCTCTTTCGGGTTGCGGTAGTTGGCGAAGGAAAAGGTATGGAACGACTTCAACCAACCATGATTGGCCAAGCCGCGATCGGAAGCTTTGCGAAGGGTCAGCATGATGAAATCTCCTGTGGGGACGTTGATTCGTCCGAGTGAGGAGAAGGTTAATGTTTATCCTGTAGTGCAATAAGTAGATGAAAATTGAAATACTGTCCCGTTTTAGTTGACAATAATAAGCAGACTGATCCCCCCGCACTTGGCCATAATGCACAGCACAGTCTTCATGCCATGCACGTAACCTTGTAGGAGCCGGCTTGCTGGCGATGGCGGTGTGTCAGTCGCCAACCTTATTGGCTGACCCACCGCTATCGCCAGC
>NZ_JAGYFZ010000214.1:0-1310 GCF_019946675.1 Pseudomonas sp. BF-B-15 | reverse complement strand
AGGTAAGAAAGACCCACGGTCAGCGCGAAGGCGACCAGCGAAATAATGGTCTCCAGCACGGTCCAGGTCTTGAACGTCTGGGTGACGCTCATGTTGAAGTATTCCTTGATCAACCAGAAGCCGCCGTCGTTGACGTGGGAAAAGATCACCGACCCGGCGCCGGTCGCCAGCACCAGCAACTCCGGGTGCGGATAACCCAGACCGATAGCCACCGGCGCGACAATGCCGGACGCGGTGGTCATGGCCACGGTGGCGGAACCGGTGGCGATGCGCATTAACGCGGCAAACAGCCAGCCCATCAGCAGCGGCGACAGGTGAAATTCGTGGGCCAGGCTGACGATCTGGTCGGTGACCCCGGCGTCCACCAGAATCCGGTTCAAGCCGCCGCCGGCGCCGACCAGCAAGGTGATGCTGGCCGTCGGCGCCAGGCATTCGTTGGTGAACTTGAGGATCGATTCGCGGTTGAAGCCTTGGGCGAGGCCGAGGGTCCAGAAGCTCAGCAGGGTCGCCAGCAACAGCGCGATCACCGAGTTGCCGATGAACAGCAAAAACTGGTTGAAACCGCTGCCCGGCGTGGAGATCAGGTTGGCCCAGCCGCCGATCAGCATCAACAGCACCGGTAACAGAATGGTCGCCATGGTGATGCCGAAACCCGGCAGGCTGTCGCGCGGTTCGCGCTCAAGGAACTGCCGTTCCAGCGGGTTTTCCGCCGGCAGTTGAATGCGCGGCACGATGAACTTGGCGTACAGCGGGCCGGCAATAATCGCCGTCGGAATGCCGATCAGAATCGCATACATCAACGTCTGCCCCACCGACGCCTGATACACCTGCACCGCGAGCATCGCCGCCGGGTGCGGCGGCACCAGCGCATGCACCACCGACAGCCCGGCGACCATCGGCAAACCGACCATCAGGATCGACACGCCGACCCGGCGCGCCACGGTAAACGCAATCGGCACCAGCAACACAAAACCGACTTCGAAGAACAGCGGCAGCCCGACCAGGAACGCGATGCACACCATCGCCCAATGCGCGTTCTTCTCGCCGAAACGGTCGATCAAGGTGCGCGCCACCTGCTCGGCGCCGCCGGACTCGGCCATCATTTTGCCGAGCATCGTGCCCAGCGCCACCACCAGCGCGATATGCCCCAGGGTCTTGCCGACACCGGCCTCGTAGGCGCCAACCACGCCGGACGGCGGCATGCCGGCGAGCAATGCCAGGCCGATGGAGACCAGGGTGATGACGATGAAGGGATTGAGTCGGTAACGGGCGATCAGAACGATCAGCGCGATGATGGCGATGGCGGCATA
>NZ_JAGYFZ010000213.1:0-1378 GCF_019946675.1 Pseudomonas sp. BF-B-15 | reverse complement strand
CGGTGTGTCAGTCAAACGTCGATGTTGTGCTGACGCCTTCGCGGGCAAGCCTCGCTCCTACAGGGATCGGGTTTATTCAGTTCTGCCGGCGCGGGACAGCACGGCGTTGAGCAGCACGTCGGTGCCTTGCCGCACGTCTTCCGGCAGCACGTCTTCGGCTTCGTTATGACTCAAGCCGCCGACACACGGGATGAACACCATCGCCGTCGGGCAGAACCGCGCCAGGTGAATCGCGTCATGCCCGGCACCGCTGACAATCGATTGCTGAGCGTAGCCCAGGGCATCCACAGCGTGTTGCACCGCCGCCACGCAGTCCGCGTCAAACGGTGTCGCCGGGCTGATCCAGTGCGGGGTGATCGTCAGGTTGAGGCCGCGACCGTCAGCAATCGCCTGCAGCCGCGCACGCACTTGCTGTTCCATCGCGTCGATGGCGTCGTCGCGGTGATGACGCAGGTCGACGGTAAAATTCACCAACCCCGGAATGGTGTTGCGCGACGACTTGTTGATGCTCAACTCACCAACGGTGGTCAGGCCCTCCGGGGCGAAATCGGTGGCCAGACTCTCAATCGCCTGAATCATCCGCGCCACGCCGTACAGCGCATCCTTGCGCAGGGGCATCGGCGTAGTGCCTGCGTGAGCGGCCATGCCTTCGACCCGCACGTCGAGCCAGCGAATCGCCTGACCGCCGCTGACCACGCCGATGCTCTTGGCGTTGTCTTCAAGGATCGGACCTTGTTCGATGTGGGCTTCAAAATACGCATCCACCGCGCTGCCCAACGGACGCTCGCCGGCATAGCCGGTACGCTTCAGCTCATCACCGACGCTGATGCCATCGGCATCACGCACCGCCAGCGCCGCGTCCAATTGCATGATGCCGGTGAACACCGCCGAGCCAAACATCGCCGGGGTGAAGCGCGCGCCTTCTTCGTTGGTCCACACCGCCACTTCCAGCGGCTTGCGGGTCTGGATACCGAGGTCGTTGAGGCAGCGCACCACTTCAAGGCCGGCGAGCACACCGTACACGCCGTCGAAGCGTCCGCCTTCAGGCTGGGTGTCGAGATGGCTGCCCATCATCACGGGCGCAGCGTCCGGGTCCGTGCCGGCGCGGCGGGCGAACAGGTTGCCGATGGCGTCCACGCTCAGGGTCATGCCGGCTTCGCGGCACCAGTGGGCAAACAGTTCGCGACCGGCCTTGTCTTCATCGCTCAAGGCCAGGCGGCAACTGCCGCCACGGGCGGTGGCGCCGATTTCGGCCATCGCCATCAGACTCGCCCACAGGCGTTCGCCATTAATCTTCAACATAAGATCCTCCAAGACAATTCAAATCCCTGTAGGAGCCGGCTTGCCGGCGATGGGTCCTTCAAGACATGCACTAATC
>NZ_JAGYFZ010000212.1:0-1475 GCF_019946675.1 Pseudomonas sp. BF-B-15 | reverse complement strand
GTCTTGAACAAGTGTTTGTGCCGTTCTTTCGCCTGGAAGGGTCGCGGAATAAAAGCACGGGCGGGGTAGGGTTGGGGTTATCGGCGGCACGGGCGATTGTGTTGGAGCACGGCGGCGAGCTGAAGCTGCGCAATCGGTCGAAGGGCGGGTTGGCGGCGTTGGTGGTTTTGCCGGTGCATCCGGGGACAGGATTCGGACTACAGTGAAAGATCCATGCAGTTCGCGGGCGCTGGGGAAGGCGCTGTTCAGAAGAGAGGACCTATGAAACGGATCATCCTGCCGGCATTGGCCACCATGATGTTGGTGCAACTCCCGGCCTATGCCATCAACGACAAGTACCGCAAACAACTTGAGCAATCCGGTTGCACCCAGGTCAGCGAGACTCAGGGCTGCGATATCCACAAGAGCAAAGCGGAAAACGCCAAGGCCGGTTTCACCAACCCCGCGGCGGACAGCACAAATACCCAGACGCCTTACGCCGGGCAATGGGTCGCCAAGAGCGATGCCGGCGCGACCGTTGCGACGATTCGTATCGATGCCAAGGAGCAGGTCTGGGTCAACGGCAAGCGGGTAAACGCCAAGCGCACCGATGGCACGCTGCAGTTTCATCAGGGCAAACTCACCTTCACGATTCAGGGCGATCGGCGGTTGCAGAATGAGGACTATTGGACCGACAGCGATGCCGGGACCAAGGGGCCGATTCAGATCGAGTAGCCATTACATCCTGGGACGCGGCATCGATTTCCAATACTTGTGCCAAGCTGATGAGTGTCAATTCGCCTGCCGCCCTCAGGAAACCCACGACATGAAGCCTGCAAATACGTCGAACATCCGCCGAGAGTTCTACAAAGCTGTCGGCTATTACCTTCGAGTTGTCTGGCCCATCCTTTCCACCATGCTGATCGTCATCGTCACGTGCGGCCTGATCATCAGCTACCTGGAAGGTTGGGATCCTTTCGACGGCATCTATTTCGGCTTCGTGACCGGCTTGACCATCGGCTATGGCGAGCTCGTGCCGAAGTTGCCGGTTTCGCGGATATTGGCAATATTGCTCGGGTTCAACGGCGTGCTGCTCACGGCGATCTTTGCGGCGATCAGCGTGCGGGCGATCGAGATCGCGGTGCGGGTGACCGATGGCGATAAATAAGGCGGAGCACTACACACAACCCCTGTAGGAGCGAGCCTGCTCGCGATGCAAGTCCATACAACGCGGGCATCCAGACAGCCCGCGTTATCGTTGACGTCCATCGCGAGCAGGCTCGCTCCCACAGGTTTTTTCGTCGTTTTTTAGATCTACGTCCCCCAACCCACCCCGCTGACCGCCTTTGCGGCGATCAGCGTGCGGGCGATCGAGATCGCGGTGCGGGTGACCGGTGGCGATAAATAAGACGTGCAAACATTGCACACAACCCCTGTGGGAGCGAGCCTGCTCGCGATAGCGGTATGTCAGTCAATAATGATGGTGACTGACACAC
>NZ_JAGYFZ010000210.1:0-1847 GCF_019946675.1 Pseudomonas sp. BF-B-15 | reverse complement strand
GTTTCACCTAGTCGTCTGAATCGCCAGCAAGCCGGCTCCTACAGGGGTTATGCGTTAGACGTGGAAGTAGCCTACGCAGCTGTCAAACGGCAGACGCTTGAGCTCGATCTTGTTCAGGTCCAGCACTTCACGCAGGGCCTTGGTTTCGCCCGGGAAGTTGCGGTAAGCGACTTCGTCCAGCACCACGATGGCGCCTTTTGGCATGTACGGCAGGAAGGTTTCCAGCGCTACTTTGGTCGATTCGTACAGGTCGGTGTCGAGGATCAGCATGGCCACGACCAGGTCCGGACGGGTCTTGACCCACTCCGGTACGGTCTTGACGATGTCGCCCTTGACCAGTTCGCAACGCGGGATGCGGTTGACCGGGCGCAGCAGGTCGTTGGCGTCGATCATGTCCTGGATCAGCGACTGGTCGGTGTCGGCGAACATGGTCTCGTTGACGTCGGCCGGGTCTTCTTTCTTGTCGATGCTCTGGAAGCCTTCGAAGGTGTCGAAGCCCACGATCGAACGGTTGATCGCGTACGGTTCCAGGATCATGGACAAGTGCATGTACAGCATCAGCGAGTTGCCCTTGTACACGCCGCACTCGATGATCGCGCCCGGTACTTCAGCGACTTTCTTGAACAGTTCCATACGCGACAGTGCAGCGGTCACGCCGATGCGGTTGGCGAAGACGAACGGTGCGTCGGCCACGTACTCGGCATCGACCCGTTTCAGAACGTTGGTACGGGTTTCGTTGTACTGGGCCTCGGCAGGCGTGATGCGACGCTTGGTCATGCTTCGATTCCTTGGAAATTAGAAAAGTCGTGGGCGTGGAAATAGTCTTTGAAACCTGCGCCGACGTCAGGGCAGGCGCTGTCGACGTTGATCGCGCCGCGCTTGTGCTTGAGGTCGTCGAGGTGCATCAGGCGGAAATCCACGCTGAAACGGGTTTGTTGCGTGTAGTTGGGCACCGTGCCGTGCAGGTGTGAGCCCGAGAAAACCAGCATCTCGGCGGTGTTGCCGGCGATGCGAATTTCGGACGCGGTGTTGATCGCTTCGGTGGGCACCGGGTGTTGGCGTGCCTCTTCCTTGACGTTGTCCTTGGCGCGTTGACGTTGTACGCCAATCCAGTCCGACAGGCTCCATTGCGCCGAGGTGTTTTTCACCGGGGCATCGAAGTAGGCCGGGTTGATCATCATGGTCTGGTCAGGCTGGATCGTGTAGACCGGCATCCAGGTATTGATCTGGCAATCGACGCCGCCGTACCAGGTATCGCGATGCGGCTTGTAGGCATAGCTGACGCCCGCATGCAGGTAGTCGTAGTTGGGCACGACGCGGATGCGCGGTACGTCGAAGATGAATTCTTCGGGGGCGGCACCGATCTCTTCGGTGAAGCTGCGAATCAGTTCTTTGGCACGCAGGCTGTTGGTGAACTGGCCCTTGAGGCGCGTCACCAGTACGACAAATTCTTCCACCGGCATCAGCGTGTGCAGCGCCTGGTGGTTGGTCTCGCCGTCGAAGGCAGCGGTGATGCTTTCCTGGGCGAACGCGCACAGCTCTTTGGCGGCGCGCAGTTGTGTGTTCAGGAAGATGTCGCCGCCATAGATGGCTTCTTTGAAGTCAGCTTTGTGTTGAAGCTGATTGATGTACAGATTCACGGTTCCTCTCCTGAATACATCGAGTCTCTTAAGAGTCGGCCACACGTTAGCAAACTGAAGTGCAATCCGGTGGGCGGAGGACCAATAAAAGCGCAACCCCCTGAATTTGCGACGAAAAGCATTCCCCAGACGAAAAAAATCCCCTTGTAGGAGCGAGGCTTGCCCGCGAAGGCTGTGTGTCAGTCGACAACATTTGTTGAAAGACAC